>CAYTSF010000004.1:61604-67257 GCA_964440335.1 uncultured Leptospirales bacterium | reverse complement strand
AAGGAAATACTTTTTATGACTTGATATTTAAAAGTTAACAAATAAGTATTTTTAAATTTATCTGGTATGAGGCATGCTCGAATAATAGATAAACACATAAACATTATCTAATGTCAAGTTCGTGAAAAATAATTTTGACAAAATTGAAATAAAAAAAAGACAATGTCTAAACGTTAATGTCGATAAAAATAAAAACAGATTGAGGTAATCATGAAAAAACTGGTACTATTTTCCTGTGTACTTGTCGTACTATTAGTCGCGGGTTTTTTTACAATAAATTTTATCAATGCCCAGAATGTGGGGAATACAACTGAAAAGGAAAATTCCAAAGTTGTAATCAAGGACAATGATTTTTATCCGGAATTTTACAGAGGAATATATCTGACAGTAGATAGCGCCAATAACATGGAAAAGCTTAAAAAATTTGTTGAGGCTGCCAAAGAATCCAATATCAACTGCTTTGTTATGGATGTTCAGAGTTCAAAGTATGCCAAGTGTATAGTTCCAGCCGAGAACGTTCAGTACTGCAAAGATAACGGGATCCACCCCATTGCAAGGGTCGTAATGTTTCCCGACGGATTGTCCAGGTGGCCGGTTTCAGATGAATATATACAGGAAAGACTCGAAGTGGCGGAGAGTGCATGTAAAAACGGTTTTAAAGAGATTCAGTTTGATTACATAAGGTTTAATGATTCAAGCAGAAACAAACATCTCAAGTATGAAGACAGATATGCGTTCATAGAAGGTTTCATCAGTAAATCTCGCGAGCATCTTAAACAGTATAATGTTAAAATAGCAGTGGATGTTTTTGGAAGGATACCGCTGAATGTTGATGATGTCATAGGCCAGAGGATGGAAAGCCTTGATAAAGTTGTCGATATCATCTGCCCTATGGCATATCCTTCACATTATACATGGAGTAAAAAACTGATGAAGGATCCATACTTCACAGTATATACAACATCCAAAAAAGCTAAAGATCGCGTCAAGAATGCACAGATAGTATCCTATATCCAGGCCTTCAGAATGAAATTGTACGATATCCCTTACGAGAAATATATTTCTGACCAGATAAGGGCTGTACATGAAGCTGAGATTAAGGGATTCCTCATGTGGAATGCACGACAGGATTACAAGGTGCCATTAAAAGTTGTTAAGAGTTTTTACGAAAAAAATCAAAAGCTGTTGAAATAATAGAAAATTCATCAATGTAAAAAACCGGGGCAGCCCGGTTTTTTTATTTTATTTCAGATGAATAGGTTGCAGTACCATTGGTTCCGGCTTTCATTGTAACGCGCAGTAGTTTTTCTTTTTCAATTATGATATATATGAAATCCGGTTTTGGCTGTTCGATGTTATTCAGCTTAACATATCTGCCTTTTGTTTCATCCAGCACCCATTTTTCCAGAGTTACAAGATGTTTATTATCGGTCAGCATTGCTTCAAAATATTTTTCCTGCGATTCAAGGCCGGTTGATGTTCTCCCCGCCTCGGTTTTATCAATATAAACAATGTAAAATGACTTACGGTCTTTTTTGGGATCATTAATTTCACTGTCGTATGCAACGAGTTCAAAGTTGTGGTTTAATCTGATTATTTCATTGTCCGCCTTCTGTTCGGAAGAGCATGAAAGTATTGATACGAGAAATATTGAAAGAACAGTAATTTTATTCATAGTATCTCCTCGATAGATAATTCATAATAATTATCGAAATCAGCAGTGACTGTTTCTATTATAATATATCCTTTCTTTTCGTATATCTCGTTAAAATTTACCGATTCACCTTTTTTCAGTTCCTTTGTTTTAATAATATATCCCTGCTGATCTGTGGTTGAAATTTTTATTGCGCCATTCAGTGGTGCGGAAATCTGAATTCTGTAATTTTTTCTGGAATCATTTTTTACCATGTAATAATCAGTATCATTTACAGTGGTTGTGTATCCCCTGATTTTATCAGTAATTACAGCTGCCTCAGCCTTGGAATTATTCGGTTCAAATTCAACTGCTACGACAGAATCCAGCGGGGATGCGATGAGTTTGTAGCCCGCCTCAGATTCAGTTTTTGACGAAGAGGTAACCAGCAGGTAAGTCTGTTCCTTTACCTGAAGGTTCGGGATAACCTCAACTTCACCTGCGCCCGAATTGTTGATCTCGAAAAGCTTTTTTCTTGCTGATGAAAATACCGTAAGAGTTACATCGGTATTTTCATCACCCGTCAGTTCTATCCTGTAATTCATTTTTTCCGAGGGATCGAGCATGTAGTAGTCGTTGTCGCCGCTTGAGTTTATTTTCCCTGTTATCCCGGTGGAGGAAAGCTTCAGAGCCTGATCAAAGGTGTTGTTCGGTTCAAGCTCGGAACCCTGTTCATGCACGTCTGATGTGAGAGAGAGAGCATACGTGTCTTTATGATTAAACTGAAGGTTCTTTGATGCGACTACGATATAATAAACACCCGATTTCTGAAGCCCATACCCGTTGAATGATTCACCATATCCCGGACCGCCGGTGTCGGACTGATCAAACCTGTTGCCGGAACTGTCGTAGAGTTCCAGCACTGAATCCACTCCGGGAACTCCTGAAAGGTTTATGTTTACTATTGCAGGATTGTTTTCATCAGCCGTGACTTCAAATGAATACCAGTCCTCCTCCCTGAATTTAGCGGCCTGGCTTTCGTTGTATGGATTTTTTGCAGGGGAATAATACCCCTTAATTGTGCCGTCAAAACTTATGGTATTTGAATTAGAGGCGTTATCGTTGGGTTCGGATTCAATTGACGCAGAGTCAGATGATATTTTCAGTATGTACCATGATTCAGGATTTCCTTTTTTTTCATCCCTCTCTCCGTGATGAACAGAAATAATATATGTACCGGGTGAAACATGTATATCGGCAAGCTCCTCCTGGGATGATTTGCGGTTATCATCAACAACTTTAAGCAACAGGCTTGATGACCCGTTGATCCTGTAAACAGTAAACGCATTGTTGATTCCCTTGATGCCTGACAGTTCAATGCGCAGGTTTGTTGTATCTTTTACGGTTAAAAGAAAATTATCAATGTCTTTTTCGGATTCAATAGTGCCGGTGTATTCCTTGTCGGGAAATGCCGGGGTGGCATTTGTAAAGGTGTTGTTTGGTTCTATCTCTTTGTTCTTTGAGAAATTGCAGGAAGTAATGGACAGCATGAATATGAGTATGAAAAATGGTTTTAATAATCGGGTCATATTGCTTCCTGAATATGAATTTTTTAACAGTAATTCACTATATTTATTCAGTATTTATTCCTTAACTTTTTAAAGTAAATAGAGTTCCATTACTCCCGCCGCCTTCGGCGGAAGTATATAAATTTCTTCTTTACGCTAAAATAGATATTTAAGAATTATTACTGATATTTGTTTATTAATGTTGCTCAATAGCTGTATAATAAACATATTTTTATTGAAGAATGACCAGTTTAGTCAATAATAATTTGTACGAAAACAAGTGATAATTTATGATTAGTCATTTACATGTTATAAATATAGCCAATGGCGGATATGGTGTTGCAAAAGATAATGGCAAAACAGTTTTTATCGATTACGCTCTACCCGGAGATGTGCTCAATACAAAAATTTATAAGGATCATAAAAACTATTCCTTTGCCGAAATCGTCGATATAATAAAGCCCTCTGAAAACCGCATAAATCCCGCCTGTCCGAATTTCACTCTTTGCGGAGGATGCTCGTACCTGAATGTGCCATATAATGTTGAACTTGGGTACAAACACCAGATCGTAAAAGACCTTTTACAGCGTATGGCAGGCATTGATGAAAACAGCATTCCAGAAATTGATGTTATTTCCGGAGAACGTTTTGGCTACAGAAGCCATGCAACAATCAAGGCTGATGGCGCCCGAAAAGGGTTCTTCATGAAGGAATCATCTGAACTTGTTGAGTTTCCCGGTGAAGGCTGTCTGCTCATTGATATGGATATGAATGAATATATTAAAAATATCGAAGGGGAAATAATCGATAGAGAGCTCAGATTATCCCGCGATTTTGAAGGCAATGTGCTGTCGGGTTTAGGCGATATGCACTGTTCCATCACTGAGTCAGTGGGTGACATAAAGTACCGGCATGATCTTTCGGGATTCTTCCAGTCTAATTTTTACCTGCGGGAGTCTATGATAGGAAAGGTGATTGAATATGCATCGCCATGTAAAAGTGAAAAGTTTGTCGATATCTGCTGCGGGTGCGGTTTTTTCACTCTGCCCCTTGCAAGGTTAACTGCAGAGGGTTTTGGATTTGACAGCGACAGAAACGGTATAGAGAACGCCCGTTATAATTGCGAAATAAACGGAATTGAAAATGCAATCTTTTCTGTCAATGATGAAGCTGCAATTCACCCTTACAGGTACAGTCCGGATTTTGTTATCATCGATCCGCCCAGGAGCGGTATATCCAAAAAGGGACGCAGAACAATAAATACAATGAATCCTTCCCGTATAATTTATGTTTCCTGCAACCCTGCGACATTTGCCAGGGATATTGTTGATTTTATAAAAAATGGTTATGCGCTGAACAGGTTGACCCTTATCGATATGTTCCCATGCACAAAACACATAGAGGTAATTTCACAGTTAACAGCAATTCACAGGTAGCCGTACAGAACAAGATTCACAAGCCGGGCTATGAAATACGCTCCGACAAATAGAAAGAACGGCATTGTAAGTACGATTGTCAGAAATTCAGAAGGTCTGACTATCCCCTTCTCATAGACTTTTTTCCCGAAAAAATTTACAGTATAAAATGCGGGATCCTTTGTTCTCCTGTAGATTTTAATACCAACCGAAATTTTAAGGTAGAGCAACACTAAAAGGATAAAACCCGAAACAACCCACATAAGAAACTTCAGATTAACAAGACGCACCGATTCGGGAGACTTCAGCATAAAAACACTTACAACAATCATGAGTATAGTGTTTGTAATAAATGTTCCGAGGAATATTTTGTAGTAGATTTCTTTCTTGTTAGACAGATACTGAATGATAATTGCAATCTGAAAACAGAAAGAAAAAGAGAGTGTTATTAATAGGGATGAAATTATCATTGTTTGTTTCCATCAGATTTTTATTAACAAAACCATGTTCTGATGTCAAGAAACTAATAAAAGAATAGCAATGTCATTCAAGTTTCTTCAATAATTCCCGCGCCTCTTCATTGGATGGGTCTCTATTTACCGCTTTACGGATATAATAGAGTGCTTTCTCATTATTTTTGTGTCTAAAGTAAAGCCCTGCGAGCCTGTAGTTCGCATTAAAATCCTTTGTATCAATTTCAATTACCTTGAGATAGGCATCTTTTGCGAGTTTATCATTATCATCACTCTTCTCCAGATTCATGTAATAGAAATCACCCAGAAGATTGTATATCTCAGCCGATTTGTTATATTTAAGCGCATCACGGCAGTACCGGATACCCTCTTTGCTGAATTTTTTTCTTATCTGCATGGTGTTGTTGCTATGGTATGCTTCGATAAAACAGAGCGTTGCAAGTGATTTGAGAAGCACATAGCGGTCCTCTTTATCGTAAAGGCTTTCTATGTGTTCGTAGGCCTTTACGAGTTCGCTGTATGCGAAATTGTATATCTCGTCATTAAAATAAACCAGTCCAAGGG
>CAYTSF010000004.1:59209-61504 GCA_964440335.1 uncultured Leptospirales bacterium | reverse complement strand
AGTTCGCTGTATGCGAAATTGTATATCTCGTCATTAAAATAAACCAGTCCAAGGGCCAGTCTGGCAGACGGATCGTTCCTGTTCATCTCAATAGCTTTTTTGTACTGGGCTATTGCTTTACCTTTGTCTCCGGTCCTGAGGTAATAATCCCCCCTTGATTTATATTTGAAGGATTCACCCGCTTCCGGATCGGTAATAGCCTGTGCTACCCTGTAATCAACATTGCTGAGCTTCAGGTTGCCATAACCGACAAGCATGTAACCGAATGTCTTATTGTAAAAAATCTGTTTTACAGTGAACTTGGATACAACCAGGTTATTTTTATCAATGACATAGAGCACGTCTCCGACATTGATTCCCTCTTTGTCAAAGAGTCTGACAGTTACTTTGGTCTTTTCAAGGGCGATGCCTGAAAGTTCACTCTCAGGAAGCTCTTCGCTTGAAGAGAGCGAAGTTATCTTGCCTTTGATCATTACCTCCTGGCCGGTAACATCGTTATGTGTAAAAAATATTGTTGATTTCAGGCTTTCTTCGCTCTTCATATTTGAAAAGAGAATCTGGGGTATTGAAAGCAGCAATATAATAAACAGTATTTTTTTCATTTTTTGAGCATCCTGCGTGGATTAAGCGGAACTGTCCCTTTCCTGATCTCGAAGTGAAGGTGCGCACCGGTAACTGCACCTGTATTGCCCGAAAGGGCAATAACCTGGCCCCTGCTTACGGTTTCGCCCTTTTCAACAAGTATCTTGCTGTTGTGCGCGTAAACTGTTATATAATTATTTTTATGCGATACAACTACCATATATCCGTAAGAACCATTCCAATCGCTGAAAATGACCGTACCATCACCGGCTGCCTTTACCGGTGTCCCTATTTCAGCACCGATGTCGATACCACAATGAAATCTTTTGCTCGTTTTTGTGAAGGGGTCTTTTCTGTATCCGAAGCTTGATGTTATAGGGCCTGAAAGAGGCCAGGCGAAAGCAATTTTTGTCTCATTTTTCCGTTTTATTGTCTTCGATTTTTTCTTTGTGGAGCTGGCGACCTTAGAGCTGTTTTTATCAATCTTTCGTATTTTATCCGGAGCGTCTTCAGGTTCAACGCCTTCCGGGATAAATATTTTTTTACCGGCAACAATCTCCTTCCGGCTGATGTTGTTACCTCTTGAGATATCTTCAGGAGCAATGTCGAATTTTTTCGCAATTCCTGATAGTGTATCCCCCTTCCGTATCCTGTAATACACGCCATTTTTTGAAGGAACAAGTATAATCTGGTTTTTTGCTATTTTACCCGGATCCCTGATATTATTGAGTTCAATTATGGTCTGCTGGTCTGTTTTAAACTTTTTAGCAATTGAACTTATGCTATCATTTTTCTTAATACGGTATTTGATAATATGCCATCTTGGATCATCCTTTTTAAGCTTTTTTAAAATTTTACCGGATTTGTCATCCGCTTTTAACGTGTTCTCGTTTTCACCGGATTTACCGAAGGAGTCATCAATGATGATATCGCCGTCATTATTTTCAGAATCATAATTTTCCGGTGCCTTATCCGTCTCCATCTGAAGGTGATCGATGATATAGGATTCATCAATCGGGTCTTTCATTTTTTTAATTTTTTCTGCGGATAATGGCAGAACAAATAATATGATAACGATTATTATAAATAGCAGATTTTTTCTTTTCATATTGATATTTTCGGTGTTTCTGTGCGGGAACTTAATAAAGAGATTCAGGCGTGAAGTTATATTTTTTACACGGCTTTATTCATGTTTACTGTATCTCCATTTCTTGTTTTTTTTCTCAAGGTAATCCTCAAATTCTTTAAGTGAGCTGAAATAAGCTGAGTATGGTGAATCATAGAATTCACATTCACCTTCGCCGTTACCATGCCCCCGGCAGATGTTCGGCCTTTCATTATATATGGAGCACCTGTGGTTTTTTTCTTTGAACTCGCAGTCTGTCCTGAATTCTACAAACCAGTTTTTCTCATGGTCTACAAACACGTTGACCTTTTTGTGGGCAAGATACCAGCGTATATAGTCATAATCTTTTTTGCTAGAGGGCCTGTCTATCTCTATTGCGACATAGTTACAGCACCTGCCGCCGCATTTAAAACATGGAGGCTGAAATGTTTCTGTTGACATATTGTTTACCTGAAAATCTTTTTTAATGCTTTGTCAATGTTATCAATTATATCGCCCGCCTTCATAGACTGGAGCTTTTTATCTGCGGCGAAGATATCAGCGCACATGCCATGCACATATACTCCTGCGCAGGCCGCTTCAGTCAT
>CAYTSF010000004.1:42102-59109 GCA_964440335.1 uncultured Leptospirales bacterium | reverse complement strand
TCCGAACTGTTAATTTTTTCAATCAAATATTTGTGAATGCCGGACGGGCTGCCTGTAAAACCCGTGCCGAACATCGCATCAACGACAACCCCTTCGTCAAAGCAGATTCCGGCCGCAGATGTAACGTCTGATATTTCTAGTATGGGGATTGCACATTTTTTGCATATATTCAGATATATCCGGGAGGTTTCTGATACCTTTTCTTTTTTTCCTGCTAGAATGAGTTTTACATTCCCCCCTGCATTGAAGAGATAATAGGCGGCAGTGAATCCATCCCCCCCATTATTACCGGTCCCGCATACTATGTGTACGGTACAGCCTGGAAATTCCTCCTGGATAAACCGCGCTACAAATTTTCCTGCGGAATTCATAAGCACCTCGCCGGGTATACCGTACTCTTCGATGGTTACCCTGTCGATCTCCCTCATCTGTGCCGCAGTGACTACCTTCACACACTATTCCCATTCATAAATAAACATTGAGTTTTCAATTACCTGGTAAGAATAGAGGTTACCCTTTTCGTCTGCGATAATTTTGGAAAAAATGGTATTGCTCTCCATGTCGAGCCTTATATTGTTCATAATATTGCCGTCAGTATTTATGAGCTTAAACTTTATTTTTTTGCCTTCAATATTCCACAGGTAGATTATCTTGTCATCTACGGCGTTGAAAAGATCATTTTTAGGGTCCGGAATAGTTGTCAGTTCCCTTGCAATGGTATCGTTTTCCAGGGAGAATTCATAGAGCTTCCTGTACTTGAATCTTTTGTCATGATAATATGCGACAGAGATGAGCAGCGATTCCCCGCTTCTGTTGATTATCATGTTTTCAATTTTTCCCGAATAGGTCTTCCGGTCCTCGGTCTCCTTGAATTCGATCTTCGAAAAGTCTATATATTTTTCGCGCTTCTTTTTATCAAACACATATAGTTCCCAGTTGTTAAATGTCCTGGAAATAACATAGAGCCTGTTGTTTTCATCAATAAAAAGCTTCTCAATGTAAAAGAACGGGAGGTCGGGGGTGCCTGTTTTTCCCATGGTGTACTGAAGCTCTCCGTTTTTGTTGAACACCAGTATATATGACGGTGAAAAACTCCCTCCGTCATTGCTCTTTCCGCTGCCCCTGTTTTCAAGCCTGTTCTGAACATAGAGATTTTCGTCGTCATCCATAGTATATGAGCCGATGACGCTGAAGTTAAAATGCACAGCCTTGTACTTTGCCTTGTCAATATTGGCCAGCGACCCTATTATCAGTTCAGGAACACCGCTGGATTTTATAATCTGCAGCCTTTTAAGTGAATTGTCCGCACAGATAAACTTCCCGTCGTGGACCTCGATCCTGAAAGAAAGTTCGCTGAGTGCGTATTCATCGCGGATAATCCGTATCTGGCCGGGGCCATCGCCGCTTTTTATCTCGAGTATTTTTTTGGGGGTCAGAGAGTTGACAAACCATTTCGAACATGATGCACCCGATATAGATGCTGCTGCAAGCATGATGAATAATATTTTTTTCATAAATCACCGTTTTTCATGGTATGTTCGGGTCAGTTGAAGTAATTGACCGCATTCCTGAATATTTCAATACCGGAAGAGAATTCAGGAATCTCCCCGCCCCTGCGCCTGTATTCTTCGCGCAGGAGAGTCCAGTCGTCGCGCTGGGTAAAAAACATCCCTCTTTCAGGGTGGGGCATTATTCCCATGATCCTTCCATTGGGGCTGCAGACTGATGCGATGTCCATGACCGAACCGTTCGGGTTATACGGGAACTCACCGGCTGCCGGGCTTCCATCAGGTTTTACGTATTTCATTGTAATAAGCCTGTTTTTGACAAGCGATGACAGTATATCCTCCCCGGCATAGAAGTTCCCTTCTCCGTGGGCTACGGGGATATGCATGGTATCTATGCCGCGGGTAAAAACTGACGGCGATCCGGAATCAACCTTCACGTCGATCCATCTGCACTGGTATCTGAATGTGGTGTTATATTCAAGAGCAGCCTCTGAC
This sequence comes from uncultured Leptospirales bacterium, assembly GCA_964440335.1. Taxonomy (GTDB): domain Bacteria; phylum Spirochaetota; class UBA4802; order UBA4802; family UBA5550; genus JAAYBQ01. Next base: position 57,106 of record CAYTSF010000004.1, on the reverse strand, counting down.
CTGCCCGTGAATCCGTTTACAGCGGGAATGACGCCCAGATTGACCAGCACCTGGAAACCGTTGCATATCCCCAGCATCAGTGTGTCCCGCTGAATAAATGATGCGATTTCGTCCATGAGATTGTTTTTGATCCTGTTTGCAAGGGCCTTGCCGCTACCGGTGTCGTCACCGTACGAGAAACCGCCGGGAAACATCATGATCTGGTATTCGTCAAGCAGGGACCTGTTTGCGATGATATCATTTATATGAAGTATTTTTGCGTCTGCACCCGATATCCTGAAAGCGGAAGCTGTCTCCTCTTCACAGTTGATACCGTATCCGGTGATTACAAGAGTTTTTGGTCTGGGCATTTTTTTCCTCAGTATCTGTTCAGGGTTTTTCGGTAAGATGAGCCGGCCTTATCGATGCCGGAATCAATAATAGTATTACCTTCCCTGCCCCGGATTAGTATGCGTGTGTCATTTCTTACAAGGCCGGCATGTACGCAGCAGGTCCCGGCCATACGTTCTTCGAAAAGCTTATTCATCGAGGGTGCAACGGAGACGATAAATCTTCCCTGAGATTCTGAATAGAGAAGTATATCATTTCTCAGTGTGCGCCCCTCGGGCATGGCATCAAGGTTGAGCTCAAAACCCATCTCTCCCGCAATGCCAGACTTCGCTGACGCTACCCCCAGTCCGCCTCTCTCAACGCTTATGCATGATGCGATAAGCCCGTCGTTTATGGCGGATTCGATTTTACGGCAGGACAGTGCCGAAATTTCAGCATCGACACCGGGTACATTAACCCCTGTATATGCTTTTCCGGAATGGCGCTCGCCAATAAGGGCATTGTACTCGCTGCAGCCGGTTTCGTCTTTTGTTTCGCCAACAATATATATCAGGTCCCCTGGTACCTTGAAGTCAATGGTCATGGCTTTGCGAATGTCATTCATTACACCGATTGATGAGATTAGCAGTGTTGGTGGAATTGATATCTCAACAGGTTCATGGTTTTCATCGTAGCCCCTGAAATCGTTGAACATGCTGTCTTTTCCAGAGATGAATGGAGTCCCGTAGGCCACGGCATAGTCGTAACATGCACGGGCAGCGTTTTTAAGCTGCCACAGCCTGTAGGGGTTATATGAGTCGCACCAGCAGAAGTTGTCAAGGAGCGCCAGGTGGTCAATAGATGCTCCGGCTGATATTGCGTTGCGAACTGCGGTGTCGATTGAACACGCTGCCATCCTGTAGGTATCAATATCGCTGTAGGATGGGTATAACCCCTGGGAAAGCACAACGCCCCTCCATGAATCAAGAAGCGGCCTGATGACCGAAACGTTGCCGTTTACCTTGCCTTTTCCCTGCAGTGGTTTAACAACCGATCCGGCCTGAACCTCGTGGTCATATTGTGTTGAAATAAATTCAAAGCTGCAGATGTTAAGGCGTGAAAGCATCGAAAGAAATATCTCTTCATGGTCTGATGGTTCATCAAATGTAATACGCGTCTGGTCTGCCGCCTGTTGTTGTGTAACAAGTCTGCGTTTGGGCAGGCCGTCGTGAAGAAAATCAAGGTCAAGATTGAATATCTCTTCACCGTTAAACTTTACGATACCGCGTCCTGAAGAGGTAAAGGAGCCTATAACCGTAGCCTCAACTCCGCGGCTCTTCATGAGGCTGATGAATTCCTCTGCTTTCTGCTGCGGGACAGAAAGAGTCATCCTCTCCTGGGATTCGCTTATCCATATCTGCCATGGTGCGAGGCCGGGGTATTTCAGCGGGACTTTTTCGAGATCAACAATAAATCCTCCGCTCTCCCTTGCCATCTCTGCGACAGAACAGGACAGGCCGCCTGCGCCATTATCTGTAATTGAATTATAGAGGCCCCTGTCGCGTGCCTCCTTTACAATCGCATCAGAAAGTTTCTTCTGGGTAATGGGATCACCTATCTGCACCGCCGTTGCCGGGCTGCCTGAACTCAAAGCCTCGGATGAAAAGGTAGCGCCGTGAATGCCGTCACGGCCAACACGTCCGCCAACCATTATTATTGCGTCACCATCTCCGGCTTTTTTTATCACTGTCGATCTGCCGCTTATGACTTTCGGCATAAGTCCGATGGTGCCCACAAATACAAGGGGTTTGCCCTTGTAGCGGCTGTCGAAGTATATGAAGCCCTGTGGTGTGGGGATTCCAGACGTATTGCCTCCCGCGTTAACTCCGTGAATGACACCCTCCATTATCCTGCGCGGAGAGAGCATTTTTGATTCTCCGCTGCGGTTTTTGTACAGAGGGGAATCGTCATGGGGAGGGGCAAAGCAGAACCCGTAACGGTTGGCTACAGGTTTTGCACCGATGCCGAATCCGATAGAGTCGCGGTTTACTCCGACTATGCCGGTTATTGCGCCGCCGAAGGGGTCCAGCGCGCTGGGGCTGTTATGCGTTTCAACCTTATCTGATATGATAAAGTTTTCATCAAATTCGATGCCGCCTGAATTATCTGTGAATACCGAAACGCAGAAGTCCCTGTTTCCCTTTTCGCGGCGGATACGGACAGTCGCCTCTTTAATATACGACCGGTAGATTCCCTGTGGTGTGTCATCGTCAAGACCCGCCGCAAAGATTGTATGTTTACAGTGTTCGCTCCACGTCTGTGCAATGGATTCAAGTTCAATGTCTGTAGGATTTCTTTTTTCTGTGTCGTTGAAATATTCTTTAATGACATTCATCGACAGCATGTCAAGGGCAAGAGGACCCCTGCGGGTACCGTCGGTATCGCTTATGCCTTCTTTACCGATAACTGAGAGTTCATCATCGCTAACACTGAGATCAACAACGTCTGCACATGGCCGTTCGGAGAGCGATACTACAGGCAGGGCTGCACCGAGTCCATCCTGTTCAATATACTCTTTGTGCGAGAGAATTTTCAATCTCTGGATAAGAGGATTGTAGAACTCGCTGCCGATTTTTTCTGCTATGGCCCTCTCTCTTATCCCTGATATAAAATATGATACGGAAGAGAATACTGATTTTTCCCTGTCCAGAGTGGTTTTGAGGAGGTCTTCTATGGATTCGCGCACTGTTGCTGCAACATTGTCTGTCACGCCGGGGAGGAAACCGATTTCTATTACAAAGTCAAACTCACCGGGCATGAATGGTCTATTGATTAAGCAGTCCTGCGTCACGGGCTGAACAAGCAGTTCGGTTATCCTTTTCACGTTTGCTGCCGAAGTCTCAATATTGATGAGATAATTATCTGTTATCACTACTGATTTTAAATCAAATCCAAGCGACCTGAGCCTACCTGTTATGGCAGCACCTCTCGGGTCGTGGATTTTGTAGAATACTTCGACCCTGAAAAGAGCTCTGTTTGTTTCTGGCATAAAACACTCCGTATAATCACCCTGTTACCGTAGAATCTGTCAGATTTTTAACAGGCATATGGATTTGTTACGAAACATGAGACAAAATGTCCACAATTTTTCTTTTTATTCATTTTTTGGCCGGTAACAGAATAATATTCTCTTTTTTCTTGAATTATTTTGCCCATCAACTATTAAGGTAACAATCATGACATTATTGTTGTCAGATTGAAAAATACTATTGTGAGGTTAAGTAATGCTTAAAGTTGAAGAAAACAGGGTTGTTACCTTCGATTATACTTTAAAAAATGATTCCGGTGAAATAATCGATACATCAGAAAATGCGCAGCCGCTTTCATACATACATGGCAGCGGTGAAATTATTCCCGGCCTCGAAGCTGAGCTTTTAGGAAAAACAACCGGCGCGAAGTTTAAGGCCACGATAAAACCTGAAGATGCATATGGTGTGCGTATTGATGATTTCGTAAAAAAGATTGAACGCGAAAAACTGTCGCACATCCCGAACCTTGAAGTGGGCATGCAGCTTCAGGCCTATGATGAAGATGGAATGCAGATACTCACTGTTGTTGAGGTGTCCGACAAAGACATCACGCTTGATGCAAACCATCCGCTTGCCGGTGAGACTTTACACTTCGATGTTGAGATCGTGGAAATCAGGGAGGCAACCGAGGAGGAGCTTGAGTTCGGGCTTCAGGGCGGTTGTGGTGATGACTGCGGTGACGGCTGCGGATGTGGAGGCGGCTGCTCGGGCTGCTGAACAATTTATGTAAGTTATACCCGCCGGAGGTTTATCAATAAGCCTCCGGTGAATCATTTCCTCAATAATTCCAGTTCAATTATAACGGGTATTTTATGAACCAGAAACTTCCGGGAATCTGTTTTATCGGTTGCGGTAAAATAGCACATGTCCATGCCGCTAATCTGCGGAAAATTTATAAAGGCATCCAGCTCTCATTTTATGACACAAGCAGACAGAAGTCCCTTGACCTCAAGTCGAAGTTCAATGGAATCAATGCTTTCCCTGAACTGGCCCATGCCCTGGACTCGAAATCAGTGGATATTGTTTTCATCACAACACCCCATGCCTTCCATGCGGATGTTGCTGTTGAGGCAGCGCGCTGCGGCAAGCACCTGATCATAGAAAAACCCGTTGCCCGCAACATGAATGAACTTAAACGCATACAGGCTGCCGTCGCCCGGTACGGAGTGCGCTGTACCGTCGCAGAAAACTACATGTATAAAAAGTTTATCACCAGAATCAGCGAATCGGTGCAGAAGGGACTGATCGGCAGGCCCCTCTTTGTTGAAATCAATAAATACAACAGGGATGCCGTGTCCGGATGGAGGACCGATGCCGAACTCATGGGGGGCGGTGCCCTGCTTGAAGGGGGCGTGCACTGGGTCAATCTCCTTGTTTCAATCGGGGGATCAAATCCAGTAAGTGTAATTGCACAGAAACCGCAGGTTGATTATCCCACAAACATTCCCTTCGAGGATTCGATCATGCTTATGGTGAACTTTGAAAACGGCATGGTTGGAAAACTCTTCCATTCATGGAGGATACCAAACAGGTTTAAAGGCGTGGGTCTTTCAAAGGTTTATGGAAGCGAGGGTGTCATCACATTTGAAAGCAACGGCATGTTTACATCTGTCTATGGGAAAAAGAAAAAGTTTTATCTTACCGATTTCGGGGATTTTCTCGGATATAAAAAAATGAGCAGGGCATTCGTGGAAGACTTCTGCAGCGGCAGGCCGTGGAATCCGGGGCTTGAGAGGATTGCCATGGAATTCCGTTTAATTGATGCCGCTTACAGGTCCCTTAAAACAGGTAAACTGGAGAGAATATAGGCCGGGTTACTTCTGCTTCACAATTTTTGCGAAGTGTGAGTATATCTTCCCGGTTTTTTCGGGGGAATCGGACTCTGCGATAATCCTGAAAACCGGTTCAGTGTTTGAAGACCGCAGGTGTATCCATCCGTTCCTGAACGCAGCATCCTTTATAAAGTCGATCCTGAGACCGTCAGAGTCAGTAATTTTTTCGCCTGAGTAACCGGACCTGATTTTTTTCAGCAGATCATCAGACCGCGCGGCATCCTTCAGTGTGACCTTCCCCTTCTTCATGTAATACTGCGGCATTGATGCCTTGAGCCGGGAAACCTTCATGTTTCTTTCGGCCATCATTTCAAGTATATATGCGATGCCGGCCAGGCTGTCACGACCCAGGTGTATCTCCGGTGAAATTACTCCGCCGTTTCCTTCGCCCCCGATGCGGGCTCCCTTTTTTCTCATCTCCTCAACGACATTTATTTCGCCGACCTTTGCCCTGTTAAACGGAACTTCGTGGCGCGCCGCGATGTCCTCAACGGCCTTTGTGGTAGAGAGGTTTACGACCACCCTGCCCTTCTCTTTTACAAGCAGGTGGTCCGCGACAAGTGTGACTGTATACTCTTCACCGAGCGGTACTCCCTCTTCATCAACAATGGCAAGCCTGTCGGCATCAGGGTCCTGCGCAAATCCTATGTCAGCGCCATGTTTTTTTACGGCATCTGAAAGCTGTTCAAGGTTTTCGGGCAGTGGTTCGGCCCCGCGCGGGAATAACCCGTCGGGGATGCAGTTCACCTCGGTTACCCGGCAGTTGAGCAGTTCGAGCATGGCAGGAGTAATGAATGAACCGGCACCGTTCACCGAATCTATTACGACATGAAATTTCTTTTTGCGGATTTTTTGCGTATCAACAGCTTCAAGTACGCGGTCAATATGTATTGATGATGCGTTGAGCATCCTTTCATATCTCCCTATGGTGTTCCAGGGCTTCCATGAAGGTTTTTTTTCCATGAGACTGAAGAATTTTCTGATCTCAGTGCTGTTAAGGAATGTCCCTGAAGCGTTTATGAGTTTCAGCGCGTTCCATTCAACAGGGTTATGTGAGGCTGACATTACGATACCGCCGGCTGCGTGGAGCTCCTCGACCATTATCTGAACTGTCGGCGTAGGAACTATTCCAAGATCAATAACATTGCAGCCGTTAAGTAATAGTATTGAAACAAGGCTCATGGACAGTGCCTCTCCGGTAGGCCTTGAATCCCGGCCCACAACAACCGTGCCATGTTTGCAGTATTCAGCAAAGGCGCTTCCGGCAGATGCCAGGAGTTCAGGAGTAAAGCTTCCACCCACTATACCCCTGATGCCTGAGACGCTTTTCATGAGAACCTGTGACATGGGGCTACCTCCTGTTCCTTCTTATCTTCTTGCGTTTTACGCCGCCAACCGTTATCCTGTCATCCCCCTTGCCTTTTTTTACTCCGGGCGCCTGCATGGGAATCCCCCCTGCCCCGAACTGGGTTACCTCGGCATGGAATTCATCCCCTGCCGGCAAATGTGAAACAGGCACCTGCTCCTCTTCAACTCTCTGCACCTCAACCTTCATCATAAACTGGATTATATCCTCTTTCAGGTTTCCCAGCATGTCCGCGAAGAGCCGCGCGCCCTCAATCTTGTATTCTACAAGGGGATTTTTTTCTCCATAGCCCATTGCCCATATACCGTCCCTCAACTGGTCCATGGTAAGGAGATGTTCCCTCCACTTGTTATCAATGACCTGCAACGATATGAGGCGCTCAATGATTCTCATGTCCTCGGAGCCGTTTTTCTGTTCCTTGGCGTCGTATTGCTGATTAAGCATGTTTATCAGAACGCCGATGAAGTCGCTGTAATTCAGTTCAACAGGATCGATTTCATTGTAATCTATTTCTATGGCGAATTTAGTTTTAAACCAGAATTTAAGTCCGTCAAGGTCCCACTGTTCGGGGTGGCGCATGCCCATAGTAAAGTTTTCAATCTTCTGTTCAATAACATCCGTGAAATACTGCCTGATTTTATGGGATATATCCGCACCGTCCAGTATCTCGTTTCTTTCTTTGTATATAAAGGTTCGCTGGGCGTTCATGACATCGTCATATTCCAGCAGGTGTTTTCTTATCTCGAAGTTGCGGCCTTCAACACGTTTCTGAGCGCTTGCGATAGCGCGTGAAACCATGGGGCTTTCAATCTCCTGCCCCTCCTCCATTCCGAGCCTGTCCATCACTTTGCGTATGCGTTCCGATCCGAAAAGTCTCATGAGGTCATCTTCAAGCGACAGAAAAAACCTTGATGAACCCGAATCCCCCTGTCGTCCTGAACGGCCCCTTAGCTGGTTGTCGATACGCCTTGCCTCATGTCGCTCTGTTCCAAGAATATGGAGGCCGCCGGCAGCAACAACCTTTTCGTGGTTGATAAGCCATTCCCGTCCGTTTTTAATAATTGCCATGGCCTTGTTTTTATCCTGGCCCTGCATCTTGTCAATCAAGCCTTCAGCAGCATCAAATTCGGATTTCACAACATTAAGCTTGAACTCGTCCCAGAGGGCCCCGTCATGGACTACCCGGTGTGATTCGGAATCATCCACGTAAGTCTTTTTACCTCCAAGCACAATGTCCGTACCACGGCCGGCCATGTTTGTCGCGATTGTTACAGCTCCGGGCCTGCCTGCTTCGGCGATAATCTGAGCCTCTTTTTCATGGTACTTTGCGTTCAGCACGTTGTGTATAACCCCGCGTGACTTTAGCACCTGTGAAAGCTTCTCGGATTTTTCAATTGATATTGTCCCGACCAGAATGGGCCTTCCCTTTGAGCTGTACTGGGCTATCTCATCGACGATTGCATGGAACTTTTCGCGTTCTGTTTTGTATATCTTGTCAGGATGGTCTTTACGCACCATGGGCAGGTTTGTGGGGATGACTGCCACGTCGAGTCCGTATATTTTTTTAAATTCAACTGATTCAGTTTCTGCTGTTCCGGTCATTCCCGAGAGTTTATTGTACATCCTGAAATAGTTCTGAAATGTGATTGATGCCAGGGTCTGGCTCTCCCGGGCAACGGTTACGTTCTCTTTTGCTTCAAGCGCCTGGTGCAGACCGTCAGAAAAACGTCTCCCGGGCATGAGCCTTCCGGTAAATTCGTCAACTATTACCACCTGTCCGTCCTTAACGATGTAATCAACATCTTTCTGGAAAACAGTATGCGCCTTCAGCGCCTGGTTTATATGGTGGATGATATCGATGTTCTTGTTGTCATAGAGATTGTCGATTTTAAGGATTCTCTCTATGTGCGCAACACCCTCTTCGGTGAGCAGGGCGTTTCTTTCTTTTTCATTGACTTCATAATCGACATCCTGCTTCAGCTGCGGAATCAGTTTGTTAATCTGCATATATTTTTTTGTCGATTCCTCTGCGGAACCAGAAATGATGAGAGGTGTCCTCGCCTCGTCTATGAGTATGGAGTCAACCTCATCAACGATACAGAAATTAAGTTTTCGCTGCACCTTTATGCTCTTGTGCTCAACCATGTTATCGCGCAGGTAATCAAAACCAAACTCGTTATTTGTTCCGTAGGTGATGTCGCATGAATAGGAGCGTTGTCTCTCTATGGGATTCAGGTGGTGCTGGATTATACCGACCGTAAGTCCCAGGCTTTTGTATATCGGGGACATCCATTCAGCGTCACGTTTGGCGAGGTAATCGTTTACTGTAACAACGTGAACTCCCTTTCCTGAAAGGGCATTCAGGTAAACCGGAAGTGTTGCCACCAGGGTTTTTCCTTCACCGGTTTTCATTTCGGCAATCTGCCCCTTGTGGAGCACAACACCACCCATCATCTGAACATCGAAGTGTCGCATCCCCAGTGTCCTGACGGAGGCTTCCCGCACAAGCGCAAAGGCCTCGGGCAGAATGTTGTCCAGGGATTCCCCCTTTTCGATTTTACTTTTAAATTCCCATGTTTTGGAAACCATTTCATCCATAGTCAGCCTGGAAATCGCGGGCTCAAGGGCATTGATTCTGTCGGCAAAAGGCTGGAGTTTTTTTCTGTCGCGTTCGGGTTTGGTCCCGAAAATGATATTGAGCATCATTTCAAGCATATTTAATGTACCGCCTGTAGGATTTTTGATCAAATTTGTGCAGATGTTAAAGATTATGTAACATATATTATTGCAACATATATTTCAAGCAAGAAAATATTTTCATGTTTCATGCCCTGTTTTTTTCACGGATCTCTTTTATCCGGTTAAGGAGTAAATCGATATTGATATTCTTTGAAGCTGAGCCTGTTATTGCATCTGTATGCCGGTTCATGATAATGTTAACGGTTTTTTCATCAACAATGTCGGTTTTATTGAAAAACATTATTACAGGTTTGTCCATGACCTGAAGCTGCGCAAGTTCGGTCTCTACTGTCCTGATATTGGTTTCAATATCAGGAGCCGATGCGTCCACAACATGAATTATGTAAGATGAATTTTCGATATCCTCAAGGGTAGACCTGAATGATTCTATGAGGTTTGCAGGCAGGTTGCGGATGAATCCGACGGTGTCAGTTAAAAGTGTTTTTTCACCAGGCCCCAGGTATACAGACCTGGTATATGAATCGAGAGTTGCAAAAAGTCTATCCTCAACAAAAAGGTCATCCTTTGCAAGAAGGTTAATGAGCGTTGATTTTCCGGCGTTAGTATATCCTACAACTGCACCGGAGAATTCCTCAACCCTGGACTTTCTTGTGCGGGCCCTGTGCTCCTCGTAATGCCTGAGCCTTCTACTCAGCGTGTCAATTCTCCTGAGGATATGCCTTCGGTCTGTTTCGAGCATTTTCTCACCAGGCCCGCGTGTACCTATACCTCCGCCAAGCCTTGAAAGAACACCACCCAGTCCCTTCAGCCTGGGGAGTATGTACCGCAGCTGCGCAAGCTCAACCTGGATCTTTGCCTCTGCGCTCCTGGCCCTCCGGGCGAAAATATCGAGGATAATCTCGTTCCTGCCGACAACGCGGCATTTCAGCTCCTCCTCCAGGTTTCGGATCTGGGCAGGCCTGATATTGTTCAGGTCAAAGACGATGAGCTTCAGGTCCTGTTCTGAAATAAGAAGTTTCAGTTTTTCAACATAACCGGTGCCGATAATGAAAGCGGGATCAATGGAGTCCCTCCTGACTTTGATCGCATCAGCTACTATACCGCCGGCGGTCTTGACAAGCATAACAAGCTCATCCAGCGAATATCCGGCAGCAAAGTGATCACCATTCCGGAGTAATACTGAAATAAGAAGGGCACGCTCATCCTTTGATGAGGCAATTCTATTTACCGAGGCATCCATTGAAATCCAGTTTCATTCCTGCTGTTATGCTGTTGCGGCTGAACCAGCCGGCATTAACTTCAAGGGCGTACATGGCAGCTTTTTTCGATGGGTAGGTTATTGATATGTCCAGTGGTTCCATGCGGTATATTTCATTTATCACCCCTGTTTTTGAAATGTAAGCTATATCAAGGGGGATATAGGTGTTTTTCATCCAGAAAGAAAGCATCCTCTCCTTTTCAAAAACAAAAAGCATCCCCCTGTCCCGGTCGAGTGAATACCTGTACATTAGCCCCCTCTGTCTTTCAGATTCATCGTCTGCGATTTCTATAGTGAGGGCTGTTTTAGAATCATTACCATTAATAATATAAATGAGATATTCACCGGAGCCTGACAGCACCGGTATGGCAACAAGCATAAGTGCAGCGATGACAGCGTATTTGTTTTTAAAATTCGCCATGGTATTCGATCCTTATTACCCTGTTGGGTTTTTCATCCTGTTCAAACAATACTGCTATCTCGATGCCGATTTCATCAAAGTAATTATATTTTATCCCGACATTGTAGAGCCAGTCTTCGTTGTCCCTGAAGTCCCAGAATACACGTTCTATCTCTAACTGCAACCGGAAAAATTCACCAAGAGGAATATCGAGCGAAGAAAAATACGATGTGTTTTCCGGCTTATATGCAGGCTGTGCAGGAGTCCTCAGGCCGAAGCTCAGGTATTGCTCCGCATCAAAAAGGTATATTGACCCGGTAAAAACAAGATAAGGGCCGTAGATTACCCTGTTGAGGTCATCCTCCTCTGTTGCCGTCATGTCAGGTTCCCTTCCGTCACTGCCGGTATAAAAGGAATCATAGCCTGTTGCAATCGCGACAGGAAAAGCCTCCCATCCGTCAGTAAACTTCAGGCGGGCAATAACTCCCGGTACATTAAAATTCGCGCTGTCCCTGCCTATTGCATTCTGAATATCGAATGAAGCCCCCAGGTAAATAATGTTATGGATCCCTAAAAAAGTTTTAAACTCGACCCCTCCGTTATCATAGGCAAGGAGTGACATCTTGTATGTTCCCCTGGCGATTGTAAACGCTGTCGGTGTATCAATTATTACTGTCTGTTTGCCCTGAGCCGGAAGATAAACCGGTGTCACAAGTAAAATGATGACAAGCATATACCTGGTGAATTTACTCATACTGGGTTCCTGTTCCTGTAGTTTATGCGATTTTACTGTCATTGTTTAACGGTTGTTTCATGCAACGCGCACGGATACATGACGGTATGTTATAAATATCGGTTTGATTGATAAAATATTTCAAATGATTTTACGGGCAGAGTTTCTCAGCAGTACCTGTTCTGTATTTCGATAAGCTGCTGTATGCCCTTTGCTGCAAGTCCAACCATTTCATTCATTTGTTTTATGGAAAAGGTTGTATGTTCACCCGTACCCTGGATTTCGACAAGGTTCAGGCTGCCGTCCATGACGATGTTCATGTCCACGCCGGCCTTTGAATCTTCCGAAAAATCAAGGTCAAGTAAAATGTTGTTGTTAACAATACCGGCTGAAACAGCCGCAATGTTTGTCATCACCGGGTTTTTATCAATCTGCCCGGACATAACCAGTTTGCTGAATGCCAGTTTCATGGCTATAAATCCGCCGGTTATTGAGGCTGTCCTGGTCCCCCCGTCAGCCTGCACTACATCGCAGTCTATGTTTATCGAGTATCCCGGAAACAGTGACATGTCAACTCCGGCACGGAGGGCCCTGCCGATGAGCCTCTGTATCTCTACAGACCTGCCGTCCCTCTTCGAAAACTCCCTTTTTTTGCGTGACAGCGTGGAATAAGGAAGCATCGTATATTCCGCACTGAGCCACCCCTCGTTTTTTTTCACCGCATGTTCAGGTACATCCTGTGAAAAGGTTGCCGCGCATATGACCCTTGTGTTTCCCATGCTGAAAAGCACTGAACCGGCCGCATGAGGGCAAAAATCAGGTATTACTACAATCTCTCTATTCGAGGTATTCTCCCTCATACTGGTTCTTGTTGAGTTCATTTTCAAGGTCCTTGTTTTCTTCTCTGAGCCTTAATATCTCTTCAAGGTCTTCAATTTTTTTGTCAATGTTTTTGTAATATGGATTTGCTTCACGCGCTGCTTTGAATTTAATGAGGGCTGAGTTAATATCGTCGGTAACAAAGTATTTAATCCCCTCTTTATATAGCTTTTCTGCCATTTTTTTGTTCGCAACAGTAATAACCTTGGGGATAAGCTTGAAGGTCACATTAAACGAATAAACCGGGCCAAAATCTCCATTGTCCGAATATGAAGTATCTACGATGAACGCCACGTTATCAATTGTATAGTTGAAACCGAAACCTGCAGAGTATGTCCCTGCGTCATTAAACCTCCAGCCTCCCCTGAAATACAGGATCTCAAGATAGTTCAGCTCAAAACCGGTATTGATCCTGAAACTCTCGTCAAAACCGTATGTGAAGTCATAGAGGTCGGACGAATCGATGAAATTTTCAGTGAGATCAACATTAAATCCAAACCACTTGGTAAGCTTGTACGAAACGCCAAACCTGAGGAGCCTGGGCAGGTCATCATCCAATGCCTCGGTGCCTATATTGAGCAGCGAAAGGCCGACATAAAAGTTCCGCGAGGGGCTGTCAAAAGGGGAATACAGGTACATCCCTTTAAGTATACCAATGTCCATTGCGAAAGAACTGAGAAACAGCGTGTCAATCTTCTGGTAGATGTACTTTACGCTTCCTCCAACATAAAAGTTGTCAAAATCATAACCATAACCGGTCGTAAAGCATCCGTTATAAAAAAGTACATCGCCAATTTTGTTCCCGTCAATATCTATCTTGTCAAATGCGGGAACCCAGAAAACTGAATTCGAAACGGCCATCCAGCCGCCGAATAATTTAAATGCGCCACTGATGTTTTCGAAACGGGAATCGAGTATAAGCTCCTGGTGAAAAAGGGAGAGTACCGGATATTTTAATGTCCCCAGGCCTGATGGATTATAATAAAGTGAATTCAGGTCATTGATTTCAGCAGTAAATGCTTCACCCATGGCAAGGGGCCTGCTTCCGGTTCCTATTTCCAGAAAATCAGCACCTGATGTTCCTGCACTCCCTGCCGCGAAAACAATGACCGGCATGGCCAGGAATAGTAATATTAATAAAAAATATCTCATTTTTTCATTTCCAATGATATCTGACATCCGGAACCAGATATAGATACAGATTAGTACAGGCAGGACTTTTAATCAAGAATTTATTCAATTATAAAAATAGCCTTGTAAAATGGTTTTCATGGCTATAATCCCTGTAATCAAATGTTTCAACTGTTATTGTTTCATTAACTTCATTGATCCGGTCTGTTACATTCGTGATTTCATCAAGTTCTTCATCCGAGCATACAAAAACAGCCTGGTCTATGTTGATCCTTATAAATAATGAATTTTTTTTAAGCTTTTTCCGGATTTTAGAGAGCATGAATGTATAGATAAAGACATTTTCTTTAAGCGAGTAATCTGAAAGCCTTATGATTCCAGTGTTCATTTTCATGTTTTCAGAAATCTTTGTGTAAAGGTCAATCATGAGTAGCGTATCCCTGTAATTAAAGCCCGAGATAGCAGTTTTTATGGCAAAATTCATCATGTAAATGCCAAGGGGGATCGAGGCAAAACGTAAAAGTGTATTGAAAATAGAATCCGGATCGTACTCTTTCGTTTTATCAAGAGAGACTATGAGCAATGGTGAGAGAAAACTGTAATCTGCTAACTTCTTTTCATAAAAAGTATCATGACAGGATTTTCTGCATATATTGTTTATTCTCACAAGGTAGAAAGAAGTTATCTCATCGGGATTGTTGAAGGCGTTTCTGAATTTTTTATAGAGGAAACTGTCGTTTTTGATGCTATCGGGCGTAATGATGATTCCTGTTGTGTTTGTTTTGAGATTTTCGATTATTTCGTCCTTCAGACCGAAAAAAACATCCGTAGTCATGCTCTCATTAATCAGGTTGATGTCTGTCCTGAATGAATTGTCGCTGAGATTGAATCTGAGCAGCAGGAATTTTGCCGCGCCTGCCTGTCGCATGCCTTCTGTGATATAATCATTCAGATCATCAATATCATCGTAAACATCAACATCAAGATTAAAGGGATTGAAACCGGCCGAGTCAGCTCCTGCCTCTTCAAAATGCTTTAGCTCATATATCAGTTTTTCGATTTCATGCAGGGCTGTATTTTTTAGTTGTATGTCGGAATTTATGTTACCGCGTGTTTCATCGGCAGAAGCCGGGGATTTTTCGTTGCTGCTGATTTTATTGAGAAGAAAACTGAGTTCGCTGTTAAAAGTCTTCTCCCTGAGAAATACAGGTACTTTTTCAGGTTCTGTGTTTTCGACTGAATCGAGGTCTTCAACCTGTACTTTCTGCAGTGAACTTTTTTTCAATTTATATTCATCCTGTTATACG
>CAYTSF010000004.1:40715-42002 GCA_964440335.1 uncultured Leptospirales bacterium | reverse complement strand
GCAGGCGCAAAAGTATACCACCAAACCCCTGATTCTTTTTGAGGAGAGGACAATCACCTACGCTGAATTCAATGAGTGGGCAAACAGGTATGCACATTTTTTCCTGAAATCTGGATTTTTAAAGGGAGATACTGTTGCGCTGCTCATGGATAACCGCCCTGAATTCCTGATAATACACGCAGGGCTTTCTAAAATCGGCGTTATACCCGCTCTTGTTAATAACAATATAAAGGGTAATATTCTATCGCATGCCATAAACATTGCAGATGCCAAAGCCCTTATCATCGGACATGAGTATATGACGGAATTCAACAAGATTAAAAAAGAGATTAAACTGAAAAAACCCGGTTTAATCCTTGTTGAAACAGAAAAGAACACCATTAAGATTCCAAAGGAATACGGTGACCTTTCGCTTCTCCTTGCTGACCAGCCCGTAAGTAACCCCAACGTCCAGCCACCGATCAATTCAAAAGATACGCTGGAGTATATTTATACATCCGGCACAACCGGAATGCCGAAGGCCACAGAACTCAAACATCAGAAATGGATACAGCTGGGTTATGGTGCGGGAGGTATATCCCTGAGGACAATTGACAGCGATGTCCAGTATTTCTGCCTGCCACTCTATCACAACAGCGGCATCAATATAGCCTGGCCCTCAACACTTATGCATGGCGGGACCTTTGCCATGCGAAGAAAGTTTTCTGCCAGTAATTTCTGGAACGATGTGCGCAAATATAATGCCACTATTTTCATCTATATAGGTGAACTCTGCAGGTATCTCAATAACCAGCCTGTAAAAGAGGATGACAGGGATAATCCGCTTAAATACATTCTGGGCAACGGCATGAGGGGGGATTACTGGGTTGAGTTTCAGGAACGTTTCGGTATAAAGAAAATAATTGAAGTGTACGGTGCCACCGAGGGTGTTGGTGCACTGTCAAATCTCAAGGGTGTGCCCGGCATGATCGGTAAACTTACTATTGCGGGCGTTCGCATGGGAGAGGTTGTAAAATACAATAACGAAAACGATGAAATAATCCGCGATGGTAAAGGACATGCAATTAAATGCAGGCCTGGAGAAAACGGACTTTTCCTCGCAAAGATCAATGATATCAATCCTTTTTCCGGTTATAAAAATAACAAAAAAGCCACCAGCGACAAAATTATTCAGAATGTTTTTAAGGATGGAGATGCCTATTTTATCAGCGGTGACCTCTTCAGGCTTCACGAAAAGGATTACGTATCATTTGTAGACAGGCTTGGTGATACATTCAAATGGAAGGG
>CAYTSF010000004.1:37811-40615 GCA_964440335.1 uncultured Leptospirales bacterium | reverse complement strand
ACATCGAGTTTTAAGCAGGTTAAATCCAGGCTGCAGGATGAAGGTTTTAATCCCGAAAAAATAAAAGACCCTCTCTATTTCATGGATCCGGTAAAAAAGAAGTATATAAAATTAAACAAAAAAGTTTATGACGATATCCAGAAAGGTCTATACAGGTTCTGAACCATGCTGCATAATGCCGGCAGTTTCCTGGCAACAGGAAACTGCTAAAATGCGCCGAGCTGGCAGCGATTGATTTTAATTTTCAATTTTTCACAGGCAGCTGCAACGTCAATTTTTCTGATTTTTAATTCAGAGGCTATCTGCCAGGCCGCCCTGCATTCAAGTTTTCCATCCTCTATGAATGAAAAGATAAGTTCTTCCAGTTCATCAGAAACACTTTCGGCAGGTTTAATCAGCTTGTTGCCTGAGCCGCAGCCGAAAAGCCCCATCTGACATTCTGTAATTTTTATACCGGCATCATTCATTGCTATGCCCAGGAGGTCCGGGAAAATACCGGTTTCCTTTGATAATGCAAAGGCCCCGCCGCATGAAAGCCTGTTATCCGTGGCAATATTTTTAAGTTTATCCTGTAAAGATTTGTTGTCGGCCGTCATTGATCACCCTCGTTTATAAAGTACTTTGTTGAGTCAGCCCATAGTTTTTCAAGCTGGTAGTAATGCCTTGTTTCATCGGTAAAAATATGAATAATAAGTTCACCGAAATCAAGAATTATCCACTCCGAATCGTAATCAGGCCTGCCCTTCTGGCTGAATCCGTCGTCATGAAGCTTTTTTTCGATATCCCTGGAAAGCGCCCTGCAGTGGTTCTGCGAATTGCCTGTAGCAATTATAAAAAAATCAAGGTAGCTGTTGACCCTGCGCAAATCCATGAGAACAGGTGAACCGGCCTTTTTCTGGTCAAGTAGTTCAAGACATGAAAGCCCGGTTTTAATTATATCTTCACTTACTGTCTGTTCCGGTCTTTTTTTCACTGACCATGTCCTCGCCAATTATGATAAGTATATTTATTATCTGTGTTGTATCAGTTACAAAATATATTTTATTGATACCGGTTATTTCTGCGATCCTGTTCGCGGTGATTATATCACTCTGCCTGCATATGAAAATTGACTGTTCAAAGTTTCCGTAATTGGAAGTTCCAAACTCGGTAATATTCAGCCCCTCCCTGATGAGGTCATTACGCAGTTTTCGTGCAAGGCCGGGTACGCTTGTGCCGTTGAGTATTTTAATATTTGAGTTTGCCTCGGTTTCACTGTTAACCAGAAGGGGCGACAGAAAATCCTGCTGGTAGGTTTTAAAGTTTATGTCATCAACAACATAGTATCCTGAAGTAAAACCTCCAGGCAGGAGTGTCGACATACAGTTACCTTTGTTCATGACAAGTTTTATCAGTGAAAACATCTCCTGTGGCATAAAATTTGTCCTGATATCCCTGATTATCTCATTAACGAATTCTATATTGACCAGATCCTTCAGGTTCTCCCTTTCGTTGTATAAAGTAAGAAGGACATCAAGTATCCTGCAGTATTTAATATAGATTTCGTCCGCGCAATTGATATAATCAACTGTCTTTTTGCCATCAAGATAGTTTGGCCCGGTTTTACCGTTAAAAATACATTTAGCCTGATCCAGTGAAAAAATATTGATACCTTCAATCATATCAATTACACGCTTTACATCCGCAGCGTATACCTTAATATAAAACGGCACGTTCAGCTGCAGATCAGTCTGAAGAGAATACCTGATGCGGTCAAAATTTGAAAAATCGACTTCTGATATTTTTACAACATTTGAACCGCTGTCATTCATCATGACCCTGTAATCGGGCGGAATAAACGTGATGCCTATATTGTTGTTCTTGGGATTTATCGTAACAAGTGCGTAAAAATTAAAAGTGTTATCCTTGTATGAGTTTCTTCCGGCAATGAGTACATTTATCAGATCTTCACGGGCAACCATCTGTTCAATGACGTTTCTTGTGCTCTTGATGTAAAAACTAATGGCAAGGTATGCGATTGTGCCAATCACCGCGGTTATTATGATTATTTTTTTTCTTTTATCCAATTGTGATACAACCCCTTATTGTTGATATAACCGATAACACTGTCTGGTGTCATATACCTGGCCGAAAGTCCCAGGCGGATTCTTTCCCTGATGAGTGATGAACTGATATCGATCATGGGATTTTCCCATGTATATATTGTCCCGCCGTATGCCATGATATCCTCCCGCAGGGAATCACTGCCGGGCCTTTTCATTACTATCAATGGTATCCTTCTCAATATCTCCCGGAAGGACTTCCATGTGTCAAGTTCATTAAATGAATCGGAACCTATTACCAGAAAAAGATCAGAAGAGGGCCACTTTTTTTCAGCATAATCCAATGTGTAAATTGTGTATGAGGGGGTGTCTCTCGTAATCTCAATATCGGACACCTCAAGAGCGCTGTTGCCTGAAACAGCCAGTTGCGTCATATTGAACCTGTCTTCGGGGCTTGCATAATCGGTCATCTGCTTATGTACGGGGCTTTTAGCAGGGATAAAAATTATCCTGTCCAGCGAAAAGTGTTCCCTCATCAACTCGATGTTTATAAGGTGCCCGTAATGTACCGGGTTAAATGTGCCGCCGTAGATACCTACACGTTCTCTGCTACCTGGTTTCACCGTTACCGTAAACTATATACTTAAGTGTTGTAAGCCCCTCGATCCCCATGGCGCCGCGCGCATGGAGCTTCTGCGTGGATATGCCCACCTCCGCGCCAAGGCCGAACTCGCCGCCATCGTGGAACCTGGTCGATGCATT
>CAYTSF010000004.1:0-37711 GCA_964440335.1 uncultured Leptospirales bacterium | reverse complement strand
CGCATCTGGCCTACACGGATTCCTGAGGGCCTTGTCTTCATGCTTTCGACGCGGCCTATGGGGTCCTCAAAGGCCGCGATTTCATCAACAGACCTGGCCATTGCGTCGATCCGCTTTTCATCCAGGAGCAGCCTGTCATAGAAAGCTTTTGAAACGCCTGCGGCCTCTGCTGCCCTGAGGTCTTTTGCGTTCTGTAAAATAATCTCGCTGCTCATTTTCCTGAGCCTGCTGCTTATCTGTGTGAGAATCCTGTTTTTATTGTTTGTTGAAAGGTTTGATACCTCTCTTTTAGCCCCCTGTGCCCTGCGGCAAAGGTCGTCAACGTATTCTGTTCCGTTCATCGTATTCATTGTTTAACCTGTATTGTCACTGCTGCTGTTTTTTTATTCTTTTTTTAAGATTGCTTTTATGCACCTCAAAGTATACTATGGCGGAGTTATCCTCCATCTCATATTTCAGAACCTTTCCGTCAACTTCGGGTTTTACAGTCTCATCAAACTTTTCCATAACAAAATAGTAGGCGCTGAGGCGTGCCCCTTCCTGCGCTGATTCACGAATCGCAAGGCCCTTCAGGCCTGGCTTTGCATAACCTCTGCAAACAATGATGTATGTATCGTCCGAAGTAAACTCTTCACTGATAAAACTCGGGTTTGACTGCACAAAAAGCGGAGTGTTTGAAGAACATCCGGTATAAAGAGCAAGTGACATGGCGATTATTGAGATGATCTTTTTCATAAATATCCTCTATTTTTGTATTTTATGTTTTGATACAAAATCAATATATACCTCTTTGCCAAGCGATTCAACCCGGGCAGTGATGACATTCTGTAATTCAGCAGGGCTTATTTCAAATATTTTACTGTAAAAACCAGCCAATTTTTTTTTATCCGGTTCTGATGAGGCAATCCATATAATTGTTTTTCGTATCAGTACGGTTTCATCGAACCTGTACCTGGTGTAGAGAAAGTTCAGGTCTGTGAGCCCTGTCTCTCTGTAGATGTAGTAGCCTGAAAGCCTCTTCAGGTCATCCACATCATCCAGACGCTGAATCATCTCAAGAAAATTCCGTGATGGCCTGAAACAGAGCGCAGGAAGGTAAAAATTTCCATTCAATGCGGAATTACGGAAAAAACTACCCGCGGGTAAGCCTATGCCAAGTCCCGTAAGCAATGCCACCATAGCTGAAACAATAAGCAGAGAAATTTTACTCTTCAATCTTACCCCGGTTTTAATGGATAAAGAGGTTTGCCATAAACCCTTTTGTTTACTTGACAAAAAATATGACAATTTGTTCCTTAAATAAATCAAGCATAATATAAAGAGGCGTATATGCAATATGAACCGGTCATAGGGCTTGAAGTACACGTTCAGCTTAATACTGAAACAAAGATTTTCTGCGGCTGTTCAACAAAGTTCGGTGCCCAGCCCAATACCCAGACATGCCCGGTATGCCTCGGCATGCCCGGAGTACTGCCCGTGCTGAATAAAAATGCCCTTGAAAAGGCCATAATTGCAGGCCTGGCGCTTAACTGCCGGATTGCAGAGTACTGCAAATTCGACAGGAAAAACTATTTTTATCCGGACCTTCCCAAGGCATACCAGATTTCACAGTACGATAAACCCATCTGCCTCGGGGGATTCATCGACATCACGACTCCCGCAGGGAACAAGCGTATCGGCATCACAAGGCTGCACATGGAGGAGGACGCCGGGAAATCCATACACCCCGAAGATAAGTCTGCCAGCATATCGTACGTTGATTTAAACAGGACGGGAGTCCCACTGGCAGAGATTGTATCTGAACCTGACATGAGGTCAGCTGACGAGGCATACGATTACCTCTCTAAACTCAAGTCCATAATAAAATATACCGGTGTATCGGATGTCAACATGGAGGAAGGGAGCCTGCGCTGCGACGTTAATATATCCATCCGAGAGAAAGGCACAGTACCATTTGGTGAAAAGGTCGAGATTAAAAACCTCAACTCATTCAAGGCTGTAAAGGCCTCAATTCATTATGAAATAGAGCGACAGGTCTCTCTCATAGAATCCGGCGAAAAAAGCGCCATTATCCAGGAGACAAGGCTATGGGACAATGACAGGCAGGAGACCTACAGCATGAGGTCAAAGGAGGATGCCCACGATTACAGGTATTTTCCTGATCCTGACCTTACTCCCATTGTTATCAACAGGGAATACGTTGATTCCCTGAGATCGCAGCTGCCGGAACTTCCCGATGCGCGCATGAAGCGTTTCATGGAACAGCACGGCATTCCGCAGTACGACGCAGAGATACTGACTGCCGTGAGGCAGATGGCCGACTACTACGAGGAGGTAATCAGCAGCGGCGCTAATGCCAAGAAGGCATCGAACTGGATCATGAGCGAACTCATGGGACAGCTCGATGACCCTGAACTCATTTCGGAATTCCAGGTTAAACCCGCAAACCTCGCATCGCTGCTTAAACTCATCGATGATGATACCATAAGCGGCAAGATCGCAAAGACCGTTTTCAGGGAGATGATAGATACTGGCAAACCTGCAGAAACTATTGTTCAGGAAAAGGGGATGAAACAGGTTAGCGATTCCTCCGAGATTGAAGGCATCATAGACCGTGTAATCGAATCCAACATGCAGTCTGTGGATGATTATAAAGGAGGCAAGGAAAAAGCCTTCGGGTTCCTGGTCGGACAGATAATGAAAGAATCAAAGGGGAAGGCAAATCCCAGACTCGTAAACGAACTGCTCCTTAAAAAACTTAACTCATAGAGAGGGAACATGGCACCACTTGTGAAAATAGATATACCGGAACTCAACAAAATATACAGCGGCAAGGTGCGCGACCTTTTTCACGTTGATGATGAACATATG
The DNA here is from genome assembly GCA_964440335.1 of uncultured Leptospirales bacterium. Classification (GTDB taxonomy): domain Bacteria; phylum Spirochaetota; class UBA4802; order UBA4802; family UBA5550; genus JAAYBQ01. The sequence goes on along the minus strand of CAYTSF010000004.1, from coordinate 34,840 downwards.
CTCATAGTCTCAACTGACAGGGTATCCGCCTTTGACCATATTTTTCCCAACGGCATCCCCGGCAAGGGTGCTATTCTTAACACTATCTCGAGTTTATGGTTCAGGAAGGTGAATTTTATAAAGAACCACATAGTTGAGGATAATTTCAATAATTTCCCGGCTCCTTACAGTAAATACCCTGAAATATTCAAAGACAGGTCGGTCATTGTTCGAAAAACAAAACGCATCGATTTTGAATGTGTTGCCAGGGGTTACATCATAGGGGGTGGATGGAAGGAGTACTGCGAAAAAGGTGAAGTTTCGGGGATAAAGCTTCCTGCGGGCCTGAGTATGGCAGAGAAACTTCCTGAAACAATTTTCACACCTGCAACAAAAGAGGACCAGGGACACGATGTTAATGTATCAATCGAATATATGAAAAAAACCATTGGCGAGAGTGATTCTGATTACCTGAAAGAGATGACAATAAGAGTATATGAATTCGGCCGTGAAATGTTGAGCAAAGCAGGCATTATCCTTGCAGACACAAAGTTTGAATTCGGTTACCTTGGCAATGAAATAATACTTATCGACGAAATACTGACCCCTGACAGTTCAAGGTTCTGGGACAGCAGCCTTTATAAAACAGGAAGTTCCCCGGTGAGTTATGATAAGCAGTTTATCAGGGACTACCTGGATAAGACCACATGGGACAAAAATTCCCCCCCTCCGCCCCTTCCCGATGAAATCGTCAGCAAAACAGCTGAAAAGTATGGCGAAATAATGAACAAGATAAAAAAAATGTTCGGGGAATAATCCCCTGATCATCCTTAAATCAGGTAAAGTTCTATCATTATCTTTACGATAATGATAGAAATCGTTAACTTATAAGTATAATCATATTTCCGGAAAGGTTGAGAATGGCACCGACCCCAAATCCTTATAACCAGTACAAACAGACTCAGATATCTACGGCGAACCAGGGAAAACTTATTGTAATGCTATATGATGGAGCTATAAAGTTCCTCAATATTGCACTTGAAAACATCGAGCCCAAACGTTTTGATGTTGTTAACAACAACATAATCAAGGCCCAGGATATAGTGACCGAACTCCTTCTTTCCCTGAACATGGGTGAAGGCGGCGAAATTGCCCAGAATCTTTTTAACCTTTACATGTATTTTAAGCGGCAGCTGCTTGAAGCCAACATAAAAAAAGACCCTGAAATAATTAAGCATATAGTCAAACTCCTTAAAGATATGCGCGATGCCTGGGACCAGATCTCTGCAACAGAGGCAAAATCCGATAAAAACATGAACATCGCTTCAAAAGGAAATTTCAGTATTGAGGGATGACATTGAGGGAATCCTTGAAGCTGTTTATTCTCAAATGCAGAAAAAAAACAGCCTGCTGAAGGAATTTCTTATTGCCGAACATGAACTCAATTCATCGCTGAAAACAGATTTTGACAACGAACCGGTCCGGATCCTTGGACTTGAACAGGAACTCATAACAGCGATTAACCTTCAGGACTATGAACTTGCACAGCTTGGCGACAGCTTCCTTAAAAAAACAGGGATAAAAATCATTTCAGCCGGTGCAGACCGGTACAGCGACGAAGACCAAAGGCTTTCAAAGATTCACTCACTCCGGGTTGCAGCACAAAAAATTCTCAAAGAGATTTCATCACTTCGCAGCATCAATATTGAACTCATGGAAACCATAAAAAGAGAATCGCTCCACGATGCCGATGATCTTAAACGCATGTCAGAACTTGATATGGCAGGTATGGACTATATTAAAGATAAAGATTAAAGATCCTCAATTTTTTTCATGTTGAGAATTTCTGTTCTTCGTCTTTGCATCTCATCGTATTCAAGGTGGTACCTGCGCCTGTTGTAATACTTCCTGAAGGTGTCGCGGTATATCGTTGACTGGAAGTATTTTTTCATCCTTCTGGATACATAATGCACCTGCTCGCATGGATCATATACCTGGGGCTGGCCAGTATGCTCCTCGATAACAGTACCGGTAATAATTCCCCATGAAATATCAGAAATTGAATAACCTGCCAGGTCTCTCATTACAGCCCTGAGTATGGCTTCGTGAACAGGATCAAAGAATTTGAATTTTGATGAATACATTATGGCGCTGTGCATATGGTCGGGTATATCGAGGAACCCGTCCTTGTATATCTCCCTGGCTATGATATAAAGCACGTTAAAGCAGAACTGCAGAATGCCCAGTCCGGGGCTCTCCTGGCCCGGTAGCTGCGGTTTGCTGTCGTCGAAATTTTTAAACGGGTTTCTGGATGAAATCCATTCAATGTTTATCATTTCGTAGGGGATAATTTCTATACCATCCCTGAAAAATTTTTTATCGGGGATGAATGTGGTTTCGCTCAGGCGTATATCAAAAAGCTGGTTCTCATGTATTTTTTCTCTGGAATAGAGTTTAAGGTAATTGATGCGGTTTTCATCCACAAAATGGTCGAGTATGAGCCTGTCAAAACCTGCTTTTTTCAGGTATGCCGGCAGGCCTGTCTTTTCCATGATCCTGTAGAGCTCCCTGTCATTGAACCTTTTAAGGAAAAGTTTTTTTACTCCTCCATGGCCTGTGAGAATTTCAAATGATTCGTCCAGTTTGATGCCATCTATGAATGAAGGTTCTTTCTTTGTAAAATTTGAGGGCTGCTGTCTGGAATTTATATCATCCGGTTTATGTTTCAAACAGTCCGCCTTAAGAAAGTTTTTTGCTTTTAAGCCACGAATAGAGGAAACGGTTGAGCTCTCCGTCAAATACATATTCAACTGAACCGGTTTCCTCTCCTGTCCTGTGGTCCTTGACAAGTGTGTAGGGCTGGAACACGTATGACCTGAGCTGATTGCCCCAGGAGATATCCTTCTTCTCGCCTGCAAGGATCTGTTTTTTGTCATCCTGCTCCTGCTTGTGCTGCTCATAGAGCCTGGCCTTGAGCACCTTCATGGCAAAGGCTTTGTTCTTGTGCTGAGACCTTTCGTTCTGGCACTGGACTACTATGCCGGAAGGCATGTGTGTTATGCGTACTGCTGAATCTGTCTTGTTTACGTGCTGCCCTCCTGCACCCGATGCCCTGTATGTGTCTATCTTGAGGTCATTTTCATTTATGTCGATTTCAATGTCCTCATCTACGTCGGGCATGACTTCAACAGAAGAAAAGGATGTGTGCCGCCTTTTATTGGCATCGAATGGTGATATGCGGACGAGCCTGTGAATGCCTGTCTCTCCTTTGAGAAGTCCATATGCGTATTCGCCCCTGATGAGAATTGTAGCACCTTTTATCCCGGCTTCCTCGCCCTGCGTATAATCGATGAGGTCCACCTCGTAACCGTTTTTCTCGGCCCATCTGGTATACATCCTCAGAATCATGCTTGCCCAGTCCTGCGATTCTGTTCCGCCTGCTCCGGGGTGGATTGAGACGAATGCGTCCTTGATATCGTCATCTTCGGAAAGCAGTTCGCGGGTTTCAAGTTCATCAAACCTTGAGGAAAGCGATCTGACGTTTGAGGCAACTTCATTAAGCACAGAGCTGTCACCCTCGGCATCCGCCATCTCTATGAGTTCTATCGATTCGTTAACTTCATTTTTCAGAAGGGCCCAGGGTTCAATTTTACGTTTAAGCTTGCTGATCTCCTGGCTTATTCCGGCAAACCTGTTCTTATCGCCCCAGACTTCATCCTTCTGGGTATCGCTTTCCAGGGAAGCAAGCCTTGACTTGAGCTTGTCGATGCCTATGGCGTTGTACAGTTCATCAACTTTTTCCCTGAGCAGTGTAAGTTCCCTGTGAGTTTCTTTAAAATCAGCGTTCTGCAATGTGTAGCTCCTGGTTATTTGCCTGTAAAGGATTATGTACAAAAAAACATGTAGCTGTTTTATGGTCAACAATTATAGACACAGCCGGTTATGCTCTTTTTATAAAAAGTTTTTCCCCAGGGAAAGACCAATCGCTTCCTCAAGTTCCTCCGAAGACGCGAAGTTTATGCCGGTAACAGTTTCCCACACATCCGCACTCTCCATGCAGAAATAAATATATGCGCTGGGAAACAGCGATTTGAGCCTTTCATAAAAAAAGCTGTAAATATCTCTCCTCTCAGATTTCAGGTACCTGAATTTTCCGTCAATACCGGGGAACATCTCCTCCACTGTAAGCTGTTCGCCCGGAAACTTATGCTTGATAATATCCTTGAAGCCCTGCGTATACCTGAAACAGCCCAGAGATATCCAGGCGATCCTCTCCGGGTCAAGCCTCTTCCCCATGCAGTTAATCAGGTCATTGTAATCCTCGAGAAATTCATCGTATTTTATTATGGGGTCAAAGTGAAATGCCGTAAGAAAACCCGCCTTCTGCGCGGAAACAGCTGCATCCAAACGCTCATTAAAATCCGCTGTGCCCTTCTCGTAGAGGTTGATGTTACGCGGTGTATTCAGGGTCCATGCAATCACGGTGTTTCCCTTCCCGGCGATACCGCACAGGTGGCTGACCGATCCTGATTTGGTCTTGAATTCCAGGAATATGTTTTTGTATGGGGCCACCTTCTCAATGAGGGATTGTGCTATTCCGGTGACTTCATCGAACATCAGTGAATCTGTAAATTCACCCGTTCCTATACGTACTATCCTGCCGGTCTTAGACGCATGTTCTGTCATAAGTTCAGGCAGCTCGTCAAGGTTAACGAACTGGGTTATGCCATAGGAGTTCAGGTAACCATTCAGGAAGCAGTAGGTGCAGTCGAATAGACAGTTGAAGCATGTGTTGAGAAGGTAGTAATTGCAGCATATGACATTCTGCGAACCCGGGCATTTCTGGAATTTTCTGCCATGGAACTCTTTGAGTATGAGCAGCTCCTTGGATTCACGTTCATTTTTCAGCCTGTCAAGGAGCGCCCCAAGATCAGTTTCATCTCTGTAGGCAATGACTTCTGTGTCATGTTTTTCAGCATGTTCCAGTATCCGTGTTGCGACTCTGTACTTTAAGTCCCCTTCCCTGTAGAGAATGGTTTTTATATTACTGAAACTCTTCAATCGTTATCACCGTTTATGCTATTATGCAGGCACAGATCGATGCAGATCTGTTTAATATCCTGCTATTTGAAAGAAATGCTGTTGATCAGGGAGCCGTCCTGGAGTATGGAATGACTGTTTATGAATTCAAGAAAGATCGAGAAAAGGACAGGATCGATTTTTAATTTCTTTTCGACAAAATCAGTTTTCATAATACGAAGGGCTTCATCAACTGTGAATTCCCGCTCCCTGTATTTTCTTTTCTTGTCAATAAGTGCATCGAAAATATCGACGATTTCAAGCATCTTCGCCGGAACATAAGCAAGGGATAATCCGCTTTTAACATCTGCTATGTCGTAAGAGAGACAGAATTGCGGGACCTTGTATTTTCTGGTTTCCTCAGGGAAAAGGAGTTTGGAAATTCCGTATCCGGCAGCATCATTGTAGTATTCGTGATGCAGCGCCGCGACAAGTGAAACGTCAGATTCAAATTCCCTGGTTTTTACAATCATGTTATAGCTGATTGGTGCATGTTTTATAATAACTTTTCTGTCATATTTCTCAGTATTCTCAAAATAATCAATAGCATCGATCTTGCCGATGTCATGAAGTAACGCACCGATCCCGAGCTGCAGAATCTGGTCTGATGGAATCTCCCTCATGCTGCCCTTGAATACATCTTCCAGGTTCTGGCAGGGATGAGACAGGGAGAGTTTTGCATAATAACTGGAATAACCCGTTTTAAAATCAGCACGCAGTTTGGCGATCTTTCCTTTTGCGCAGAAGGAATTATAGTAGTTGCAGAAAGGAATATAGATCATAAACACAGAATACATGTGGTCAATCGTTGAACCGGTTGATTTTGCCCCAAGCAGGTTAATGAAATTATTTGCGGCTTTACTTTTTTTAAGAATGCTTATTATACCCTGTACCAGTGCTGTGGTGTTTCGTGCAATTGCCTTGATATGATCGCTTGATACTTTTGAACTGTCATTATAATAATCCTCAAATGATGTTTTACTGAGAACAAAGGCAACTGATACTGCTTCAATGATGTCAGATAACACCACTTCGTCAATGGAGTTCCCTTCAAAATCGTATTTCTGAATACTCCCGATTATATCACGGTAATGATTTTCCCTCTCGTTGTGAGGCATCGCTTCAGCTTTCTTTCTGAAATCAGTGTAGGGGTCAGGGTTGTCACCTGTTATAAAAACAGGCTTTCTCGATTTTTCAGAAACATCAACTTTTTTTACGCCCGTAACGATTAACTTCTGCCATTTACCGCTTATGTAAAAAATCGTCGTTGCAAGCTTGTCACCGCTCATAAACTGGTCTATGCGGTCAAGCGGGATAATAACAAGTTCGCCCGACCTGTTTTTTCGCCAGACAGGTATAGAGTTGGCGATAATGCTGCTGACATTATATTTCAGGTCTTCAAATGTGAGTTCTATAAGATCTTTTTCTTCTGACATATTATCTTTTTGATTTAATAAATTTTATTGCGTCTTCAGTATTAAAAAAAACCGCGTAATAATCAAACATCTCGGGATTTGTGAGCATAAACTTCTGCACTATGTCCTCTTTGATCACAAGAACCATATAACCGGCAGTTTTTTTTACAACTCCAAGGGCTTTCATCAGGTACCCGAATGATTCCAGCTTAACATCCGAAACATTAAGGGTGTCCAGAATATAATCTGAGTATGACTTGTTTTCATTGATTCCGCTGACAATGAGTTCATAAATCTCTTTTGAATCAGCCTTGTCAATTTTATCGGCAAGGACTCTGCCTGTTAAAATTTTAGATACTTCGTCATAAGTACTTTTAAATAACCTGCTATCACTCATTTTTTTCTCCGTGATCTGCTGATTTTATCAATATACATTTTTTCAGTAATAATTCCTTAACTTTTTTTGGAATAAATTGCTCTAATTGGTCCGCCACCCGGGGCAGCGGGCAATTGAAAATATCATTATTACAGAGAAAAGTATTTTAAGAAATAATTACTGACGTTTTTTACAATTATTACAGTATTTATTTTTTTTTCAATTACTTAAAATATTGTTATTGAATTTAAATGAAAACGGGTATATCTATATCGATAATAAATTGGTATTTCACAGTTGCATTATCTCCGCCCGCCTATGGCGGGCGGAGTACATATAATCAGGTGTAAATCCACTTTATGAATGGTATAAAATATTAAAGTTTTTTACATTGCATCATGTTCAAATAAAGTGTTTATTTAAACAGGAGATAATATGAGCTGCATATTCTGTAAAATAATTTCAGGCGAAATTCCATCTGAAAAGATTTTTGAATCTGATAAAATTTATGCGTTCAGGGACATCAATCCCGCAGCCCCGGAACATATTCTGATTGTGCCGAAGAAACATATAGAGAACCTTGAATCGGCAACTGTAGCTGACAGCGGGTACCTGTCAGAGATGTTCCTTGCCGCAAAGGATATAGCAAAAACAGGATCGCTGGTCAGCACCGGGTACAGGCTTATCCTTAACAATGGCAGGGCGGCCGGGCAGGAGGTTTTACACCTGCACCTTCATTTGCTCGGAGGGAAGGATTCTCTTGGCCCCATGCTCTCGAGATAATGATTATTTCTTTTTCCCCCTGGGGAGAATCAGCTGAACTTTTTCAATCCGCCTCTGGCTTATCTCATCAATGATGAATTCACAATCTTCGTACCTGATATGGTCCCCTTTTGAGGGGATATCGCCATTCAGGCTGATTAAAAAACCTGCCAGAGTTTCAAAATGTTTTTTCCGGATATTAATATTGAAGTAACGGATGAAATAGTCTATGTCAAGCCTTCCGCTCAGGGAATATTTCCTGTCATTGATTTTTATTATTGAATCCTCAACCGAGTGGTCTGCGGTATCAATGTCGCCCACAATCTCCTCGGCTATGTCCTCGACAGTAAGGAAACCGGATGTGTCGCCATATTCATTGACCGCGAATACCATCGGTATCCTGCGGCGGGTCATGTCAATATAGAGTTCGAAGATGTTTTTAGTCTCAGGTATAAAAACAGGTTTATGGAGGATTTCAGATACTGTTTTCACATTCCCTTTAAAAATGTCCCTGTAATACACATAGCCGCATACATTTTCCTTAATATCACGATAAACAGGTATACGGGAAAATTTTGTTTTTTCCACAAGACTTACCAGTTCCCGGATCGGACTCTCTATTTCAATTACTACCGCGTCCTGAAAGGGAATCATCACCTCGTAAACCTGGGTTTCTCTGAAGGAGAGGATTTCGGATACATAGAACTTGTTGTCCAGGTCAATGATCCCCTCCTTGTGCCCTATTGAAAAGTAGGTTGCTATATCTTCGCGGGAATTGAGCAGTCCTGTTTTTTTTGAATCCATGTCAAAGCGTTTTTTTATAAACTCGGTAAATGAGAGCGAAACAATTACAAGTGGTTTTAATACTCTCATGAGCAGGATTATTGGAAATGAAAAAAAGATCAGAAATGACTCGGAGTTTGATTTTGATATGATCTTCGGCACAATCTCACAAAAAAGCAGGAGTACAATGGTCTCGATGACAGTAGCTATTATAATACCTGTATCATTAAGCATATATCCCTTTGTGAGTATATAGGTGATAAATGCTGAGGCGGAAATATTGACGATATTGTTGCCGATGAGCACCATTCCAATGGCCTCCTCGACATGGTCCAGGATATAAATTCCACGGTGCGCACCCTTGTTACCTTTGTTGTTCAGGGTTTCTATTGTAAGGCGGCGGGCAGAGATTATGGCAGTTTCGATACCTGAAAAAAAAACCGAGAACAACATGCACAAACCTGTTATAAAATAGTAGGGTATGAAATCCTGCATCTACTCACCATCCGCTTCCGATCTGATTATTTCAACAGATCGGATATTTCTTTTAACAATATTTCTTATGCGTATTTCAAGGTTATCTATTTTAATAACATCACCGCGTGACGGAAAGTTGTTCATCTTTTCAAGAATCAGGCCTCCGATGGTATCTGAATTGTTGCTTGCCAGCTCTGTCGAAAAAAAAGTGTTAAACTCATCCAGCTGGACGTCACCGGGTACAATGAAGCGGTTATTTTCGATGGCCCTTATCTCGCTTTTTTTATACTGTTCCCACTTGCTGAAGTCCCTGCCCAGCAGCGAGGAGAGGATCGTGTTAAGCGTGACGACACCGGCTGTCCCGCCGTATTCATCGACGATTATCGCAAGCTGTATCTTTGCCTGGAGAAAATCCTGAAGCAGTTCATTGAGGTCTTTTGAAAAAGGATAGAAATTAACCGGTGTTATGAATTCCTTCACATATTTTTTCTTCCTGTAACCCAGGTATGAAGACATGATGTCCCTTGAGTCTATCATTCCTATAATATCATCAATATCATTCCTGTAAACCGGCACACGTACTATATCGTTTTCGATGATTACCTCCATTGCTTCCCTGATGGTGTAATCCTCATGAATAAAAATGGCCTGGTTTCTCGGGTACATAATATTCGCTGCTTCGCGGTTTGAAAACCTGATAACGTTTTTAATTATATCGCTCTCTTTTTTATCGATAAGCCCCTGTTTCTCGCCTGAACTCACCACATAACCAAGTTCATCGGCAGTGAGCAGACTGTGAGCCAGGTTCAGGTTGAATACCCTGATTACGATATCAGTGATAAAAATGATAAAAAACCTCAAGGGGGTGAGTATTTTATGGAATATCCTGAATATTGGGAAAAGAAACCTTGTAACACTGAGATATGAATGGATAGCGAGTATTTTTGGCGTTATCTCACCTAGAAGAATTATAACAGGTGTGATTAAACCAATTGATACAAAATGACCGTAGTGGCCGAAACGGTCAAGCAGGAAGCTCGTAACAAGTGCAGTGAGCATCAGGTTAACAAAAAGGTTCCCCATAAGCAGCGTTATAAGCAGCTTGTCAGGTTCTGACATATACCTTGCGATTCTCTTTTCTCCTGTTTTCTGTGAACGCGAAAGCCTGTAAAGGTCAGATTTTTTCAACGAGAAGAACGCCGCCTCGGTTCCTGAAAACATTGCCGAAAGCATGAGAAGCAAAAGCGGGGTGAATAAGTGAAAAAAAAGATTATTCATAAAATTACCGGTTTTATGTCAGGAAACAGTTCGGATGCCTTTGTTTTCAGTATCCGGGCACATTTTTTTTTGAATACTTCGCTGGGGCACTGTGTTCCGTTTTCGATCCTTGAAAGGTATGATGGGGAACACCCGAGCATCTCTGCCATCTTGTTCTGGCGTATGTTTTTTTTATTCCTGACTGCCCACAGGTTGTTCAGGAACAATGAATTCACCGTTTCGCTATCCGCCGGATTTTCACAGGGGAATATGATTGCAACCGGTTCACCGAGTATTGCAGCACAGGAGTTTTTAAAATTATCGTCAGGCATTATGAAACCCTTCTCTATCTTGCAAAGGTATGAAGGTGAAATATCAAGGGCTTTTGCCAGGTCCCGCTGGGTTACACGCTTGGTTCTCCTGACAACTGGAAGCAGGTTACTCAAAGTCTCCTCCTGAAAATTTTCAATCAGTTTGTACCGGGCTGAATGTCCAGGTGAACATCAATTGTAAAGGTTTTCTCTGTTGTATTGCCGTTAAAATCCGATGCGGTAACAGTCAGTGTATTGACGCCTTCATTATATGTCAGGCCCTGGACCCTGTAATAGCCCTTTTCATCTGTCAGTTCGGGAAACACCTGGCCTTTAACTGTAAGACCTTTATCTGACCAGCCGATTGAGCTGTATTCTGTATTCAGCACCTCGGTGCCGTTGAAAACAGCCTTCAGCCTGTAAACCCCGAGATTTTCCCTGCCTGTAACAACATCTCTTGCCTCTATCAGCAGCGGGTAATGCTTTGTAAGCCTAATGACGGATTTTTCTCTGATATGAGTATATCTGTCTCCGATTCTTATAAACAGGTTCAATACCTGTGGAGGCTGTTTGTCTTCATAAGCAGGTAAAAAACTGAAAGGATTGGTTGAAATCTTTTTAATGTTATCTAGTATAGCAAAGTGAATATGCCTGCCGTATGAATGGCCTGTGTTGCCAACATAGCCGATGACATCTCCGGCTTCATATTCAGGTTTCAGAAATTCACCATCCTGCAGGTGCATGTAAACGGAGAGAAGGCCGCTATCATGTTTAATGATTTTATAATTACCACCACCCCAGTAGTTCTGCAGCGGGAACATTGATTTATTCCATGCAAAGATGAGTTTTCCTTTTTCAACAGGATATACATTGTCAGATTGAGATATCATGTCAATGCCGTCGTGGAAATGGTCCCCGCGGGATTCACCGAAATTTGAAGTGAGCCTGCCGTTATCAACCGGCCACCTGAACGAAAGGCATGAAATCGCAAGTATGAGTATTGCCGTTAACAGTGTTTTATTCATTTAATTACCCTATTGCTGAACGTGTTTTGAACAGAATTTCCCGGGTTCGCTCCCCGTATAAAAGTACTGGACTGCGGTGTTGGGACATTCACCGTTTCTTCCCGCCACCTCGCCGCTATCGAGGCAGATAGTCTCACTTGTGATGCCGTCAATGTCCGATGGGAATGAGGCAGGAATAGTTCCGCTGAATATTGAGGCGGTGTACTCAGCCCATACAGGAGCGGCAATACCGCTGGCTGACCTTCCGCTTCCAAGTGATACTGCGCCGGTCTTGTTTCCGATCCATACTATTGTTACAAGGTCCTGGGTATAACCCGCAAACCATGCATCGGTATAGTTTGTTGTAGTACCTGTTTTTCCCGCACAGTCAAAAGTTATGCCGTATTTTTTCACAAGCCAGTTTGCTGATGAGGATTTTTCTTTTATTCCCTCGAGCATTGAGAGGGTGATCCTTGCAGCGCCCGGGTCCATGATCCTGCCCTTCTTTGACCTCATTTCAGAAATTTTTTCTGTGACCTCTTTTTCATTGTCCCAGAGGACTGCGCCGTTGTAATCCTTAACCTGGAGAATGCCATATGGTATGATGAACTCACCCCCGCTGACAAGCTGTGAATGAAGCACGGCAGCCTCAAGCGGTGATACCTCGTAGGCTCCCAGGGCGAATGAAAGCGTCTCGCCGAACCTGTCATCCATTTCACCGCCCGAAAGCATTAATGACTCCGATATGTAATGGAACGTCCTGTCGTAGCCTGCTTTATCCAGCACGATAACAGCAATGGTGTTAAGGGACTTTACAAGGGCTTCACGCACGATTACAGGCCCCATGTATTCCTTGGAATAGTTCTGCGGAGAATAATTTTTTTCAAATGTCACGGGCTCATCAATAAGGACCGTCGATGGAGTGATGAGCTTCTGCTCAATGGCCGAGGCATATACCAGCGGTTTTATGGAAGAACCTGGCTGCCGCCTGATCTGGTAAACATTATCGTTCTGGTTGCCCGAGGTCAGTTCATATCCTCCGACGTATGTAATGATTTCACCAGTATGAGGATTTACCGAAACCAGCGCGCCCTCGATGTTCAGCGACTTCTCAAACTCCTTCTGGGCAAGCTCCTGTTTTTTGTATCCTTTAGATGCCCTGACGTGATACTCTCTCTGTGAAAAAACACCGGCCTTCAGACAGCGGTTTGCCACATCCTGCTTTGCGCCGTCAATTGTAGTGTATATTGACAGCCCGCCCTTCTTGAGCGTAGCCTCGTCAAATCTTTCAGAGAGGTCGCGCCTGATCTTCTCAACGAAGAATGGAGCCCTGTTTATCCGGTATGAGCTGTAGAGAAAACTGCCGATCCGTGAACTGACAGCGCGTTTGTCCTGGTATGCAATGCCCCAGCGTTTCGAAAAGTCCTTCATCATGCGGTCAATGTCCGGGTTCTTGAGGTAACCTGTCTCCTTCAGCGATTCAAGTATGCGCCTTGTTTTTGAAACTGAGTTGCCCAGGTTTGCCAGCGGTGAGTATATTGCCGGATTGGATATGGTCGCAATGATCATCGCGCACTCAACAACATCCAGCTCGCGAACTGAGAGTCCGAAAAACATCTTTGATGTAGCCTCAACGCCGTATGCGCCGTTTCCGAAATATATGAGGTTAAGGTACATGAGCAGTATGTCGGACTTATCGTACCGCTCCTCGATCTCCCAGGCGCAGTATGTTTCGTATATCTTCCGCTTCAGGTTGCGGTCCATGTTTGTAAAGAGCACCTTGGAAAGCTGCTGGGTTATGGTGCTGCCTCCCTGGACAACGTGAAAGTTTACTATGTTTTTTATGAATGCCCTGAAAATCCCCCAGTAGCTTACGCCTCCATGGCTGTAAAAGTCCCTGTCCTCGCTGGCGATGAGCCCCTCTACAAGGGCTTTGGGGATATAATCAAAAGGTACGATCTCCCTCTTCTCTTCAAAGAATTCACCAATGATGTCACCGGTCCTGTCAAAAATTCTTGTGGGGATGTTTACAGCCTGAGCGCCTGTCTCAACCTCGTTACGTGAATAGGGATAACCCTTTTTCATCTCCTCTGTCCGGTCAATAAGCATCTTGTACCGCGCGAGTCTTTCCATGGCTGCATCCCTGTCGGACCGCCACTCAAGGTAGACAATAAACGAATATGCCATGAGCAGGGTAACAACAGCAGACGGTATATAGATAAAAAGAAGTTTCCAGTGCTGTACTATCCATCTCATGATGGCCTGCAGGTATTGCTTCACGTTTTCCATAATCTATTCCTCTGCGCTGTTGCGTCTGTACTTTTTGCCCGACAGCTGCCCGCACGCACCTGATATGTCCTGGCCCATGCTTTTTCGAATGGAAACAGGTATGTTCATTATTTCAAGCTCTTTTATAAAACTTTCAATCTCTTTTTCATCGGGGATACCCAGGCTGTGTTTACCAGGGTTGAGCGGTATGAGGTTGAGCTTTATGTGCGCGTATCTGAACATGCGCTTGAGCCTCCGGGCGTCTTCACCTGATATATTATCTTTTCGCATAATGTATTCAACGGTAAGCCTGTTTCTTGAAGCAGGGAATTTTTCGCCAAGCATCTTTGCAATTTTTTCAAAGGGGTATTTTTTTTCTACGGGCATATGCACTACCCTTTTTTCAGGGAGCGTATCGTTGAGCGAAAGTGCAAGGTTGTATGGCCTCTTCTCGTCTATGTACCTTTCGATTGCCGGCAGAATCCCGCTGGTTGAGATTGTGATCTTCCGCACCGAGAGGTGAAAGCCGAAGGTGTAGTTCATGATGTCCGCGGCTTTAAGTACATTGTCGTAATTAAGAAACGGTTCACCCATGCCCATGAAAACGATGTTGTTGTTTTTGAGTCCGGTGAGTCGGCGCACGTGGCATACCTGGTCGAGTATCTCGCCCGGTGACAGGTTTCTGATAAAACCGATTTTCGCAGTTTCACAGAACCCGCAGTTCATGGGGCACCCTATCTGAGAGGATATGCAGATTGTGAGCCTGCCCTCATCGGTTCCGTCATTCCTGAGAAAAACGCTCTCAATATAATTGTTGTCCATGGTACGGAATAGAAATTTTTCAGTACCGTCGGTTTCTGAGATAAGCCTGTCTTCAAGTGTAAGAGGAGATAGGGTAAATGTTTCTGAAAGCTTCCTGCGAAGTTCCTTGGAGAAGTTGGTCATCTCATCAAAAGTTTCTATATTTTTTTCATACATCCAGTTGAAGAGCTGGCGGACCCTGTACTCCTTCTCACCCATATCAGTAAAAGCTGTAAGGAGCCCGTTGTAATCAAAATCCTTAATAACCGGCAGACTCATAATATTAATTTTACAGGCAGCATGAATATCATGGTTATCAGGCCGGCTGGTTCTTCAGTTTTTCTATCTGGCGGATTTCAAAAAGTGCCATCTTGTTGTCTGATTCAATGTTTACAACCTTTTCAAATGTCTGAATAGCAAAATCGTATTCATTCATGTTCTTGTAGGTCATGGCAAGGGCAAAGAGCGCGTTTGTCATGTTCGGATCAATGGCCAGGGCGAGGTTAAAGTTCTCCGAGGCATTTTTAAAATCGAGCATCTGGTAATATGACGCGCCGCATATGTAATAGGCAAACTTGTTGCGCGTGTCCCGCTGCAGGTAGTCCTCCATGATCTTGATCGATTTGCTGTAGTTGTTTACTCTGAAATAATTTTTTGCAAGGTTATAAAGTATCTTCATGTTATCGGGGTATTTCACAAGGCCGTTTTCAAGTATCTCGATTGCTTCAAGGTACTTGTGGTTGGTAATCTGTTTCTTTGCATTTTTTACGATGTCAATGGCCTCATCCCATACCAGTTCAATTACAAGGAGCGAAATATCGTCTATAGCCCCGATCTCACCGATAAAGGATTTAACGTCATGGAGTATGGCCTCTGTAAAATCATCGCCGTGCAGTTCCCGGTTGGACATGATGCTGTTTTCAAAGCGTTCATGGGAATACTCCTGCTTGTCTCTGTTCTGCGCTTCAGGAATTCCGTCAGTGTAAAGGATAAGCCGGTCGCCATATTCAAGCTTTGTAATTTTTTCTTCGTATGTGTCCCTTGCTTCCTCCAGGGCCCCAATGAACAGGCCGTTTGTATCCAGGTATTCAATTTTACCTGAATCTGCGCGCATGATTATTGCTTTCTGGTGGCTGGCATTTGAATATGTAACGTTATAATCATCATCAACCGCGACCATGAAGCATGTAAGGTAGTCCTGGGTTTTCATATGGTCGATGATTGTCTTGTTTACCTCCTGGAAAATCCTTCTTGGTGAATCGAAAAGGCTTCCCGCGTTCCCGAATGAGATTTTCGCCATGGATGTGATGAGCGCGGCTGGTATACCGTGGCCGGATACGTCAGACATCATGATGCCTATCTTGTTGTCCTTGAGCTGGAATACGTCATAAAAGTCACCGCCGATTTTTTCCATGGCGTTGTATTTTACGGAAAATTTAAGTTCGTTCCAGTCATCGATCCTGGTGGGCAGAATACTCCTCTGAATAACGCTGGCCATGTCGAGCTGTTTCTGAATCTGCTCGTCCCTGTGCTTCAGGTTGTTCATGGCCTTTTCAAGTTCCTCAGTCCTTTCCTGTACCTTCAGCTCCAGGTTCTTCCTGTGTTCGTCAATTTCCCATGCCATCTCCATGAGGGCGTATTCGATGGTTGAGAATTCCCTGCCAAGTGAAAGTACCTGGAAACCGGCCCTGTGGCCTGAAGCAATTTCACGGGTGACACGCGACATGTCCCTGAGAATCCGCAGTATGGAATAGGCATTTACCCTGGCGAAGTATAGTGAACCAAGAACCGATATCGTGAGAAAAAGAATAACAGGCAGGTTGTAGCTCTCGCCGAGAAACTTGAACCTTTCGGTTATGGCTGCAAACGTAAAAATAATAATCATAGATATGATGACGAAAAAAACAAAGTTAATACCAACGTTAATCAGGGCGTGCGGCTTGATGAGTGTTCCTTTTTTTAGTATATCGTTAAAAATGGTTGCGCGTTCATTGTTCGTAACGAATTCCGACATGAGGTATACAGTCATACAAAGGATAAGCATGAGAATAATTTCTGCAAGCACGGTCATTTTTATGATATATTTGAGTTCAATATAAGTAATATCATGCAGGAGATAATATTTAATGAATCCCACGGCAGCCATTGCGAATGCGATAAAAACAGTGTAGAATGCTGCTGATGTTGTAAAATTCATCACAAGGTCCGAAAAACTGTCATATATGCTTTTACCATGGTTTTCATCGTATTCAAGCCTGTTTTTGTATATCCTGTTGATCTCCCTGTGTTTGGGCATAACAGCAGGGATACCTGCCGGGGTGAGGAACCCGTAAAAGATATAGTACAGGGCGGTTGTGATCATGAGTATGAGAGGAAGCCATTGTATGAATATCTTTATTATTTTATCGTATGAAGAAAGCACGAAGGCACTGGCTATTGTATAGCATATGGCCCCCTCCAGCCATGCCGCGATACTTACGAAAAAAGCTATTGCAAAAGTATAGCTGATATTCCTCGCGAGAAACCTGAATATTTTCATAAAATCCCCTGCACTCTGTTATTTTTTATCCCTGTCAGTGGCATTCCTGACACACCTGAACCCTGCGATCCTGTCGGTGTAGAGGTCGGGCACGCCACCTATCTTGCGGTCCGTTACCCTTGCCTCTCTGCCTGTGGTAAAATAGGCACCGCCCCTGATTACTTTAAACTGCTTCCCGTATTTTTTATCTTTTACTGAATTCCCTTCATAGTTTGCGTACCAGCTTTCTGTCCATTCCTGGGCATTACCATCAAGGTTCACACAGCCGTAAAATGAAACCGCGACCGGTTCATAAATGTCAACGGGCAGGTATCCTTTCTGAAGAATGGAGATACCGTACCTCTGTTTTATAGTCACCTTCAGGTTCTCGCCAGTCTTTTCGTCTGCCCAGAATTCCTCTGTATTCGAAATGCCCTCCCTGAACTCATAGCCCCATGTATATACCGTAAACTGCCCGGCCTTGTCCAGGGATGAAGGATACCTTGCGGCCTTTTCCCATTCCTTTTCATCCGGGAGCCTTTTACCTGCCCATGCTGCATATTTTTTTGCTTCGTGGTAAGTAACTATAACCGGGAGACGGCTGAACCAGGTATCAGTGAAAGCGCCTGACCTGTCGTATGCCTCTTTCCAGTAATCCGGGTATTTCAGTCCTTCTGAATCGGCATATGCCTTGTAGTCGCTGTTCGAAACTTCATAAACATCAATGTAAAAATCAGGGAGATACTCCTCGTGTTCAGGAGATTCATCCCTGTCGCCGTGGTCAGATCCCATGAAAAATCTGCCTTCGGGCACCAGGGCCATTTCCCGGCCATCGACCGGCGTAATTATGCGTTCACGGTACACGTTCTTTTCATTATATTTATTTGCAATAAAATTCCTGTCAATTTCTTTCTCTGCCGGGCGGAGTATAATCCTTACGCCGCCGCGTAAAAGTGAACCGGAAACCTTTTCATCTTTGCGGAACCTGGCAATATAGCGGAGTCCGGATTTTGACCCCTGCAGCTTTTCGGGTGCATAAATCCAGCCGATGAGCACCTCATCGCCGTTAAGCACCCGGTACTCCGCTTCTGTCAGCGGGTTATCGCATGTAATGGTAACGTAACCGTCATTCCTGACCGAATCAATGGTACCCATTATGATGCGCTCCTCTGAATAAACAGAGATGCATATAAGCGCCGAAATTAAAAGCGGAAATATTTTTTTCAGCCCTGACATAGCTCCCCTCAAATTGTTTAATATGCCCTGAAAAGCTTCCTGTCTGGCCACCTGATGCAGCTCAGGGGATGGTCGGACAGCATGGCACAGGTATCGATACCGATTATGT
Organism: uncultured Leptospirales bacterium; assembly: GCA_964440335.1. Taxonomy (GTDB): domain Bacteria; phylum Spirochaetota; class UBA4802; order UBA4802; family UBA5550; genus JAAYBQ01. Next base: position 16,465 of record CAYTSF010000004.1, on the reverse strand, counting down.
TTGCATCCCTGTCTATGAAAACCGAATCACTTTTATGCATGTAAGGTGTCGGCGTATGGCCGAAAATAACGGTCTTGGGCCACCTTTTCCCTGACATGTAAAATTCGCTTCTGATCCAGATCAGGTCATCCCTGCTCTGCCGTGCCATATCCTCAACCTCTGGATTCAGTCCGGCATGCACCGCGATAAAATCATCAGCCTCGTAATACAGTTTAAGTCTGTTGAAGAAATCTATATGGGACTGCGGCAGGATCATGCCATTCATATTGCGCATATAGCTCTTTATCGTGAATTCCCCGCCGTTCCTGAAAAAATTATTGGCGAAGTCTTTCCTGTTCATATACCGGATGAACATATCCTCATGATTACCGGTTAAAAAAACTGACTTGTACAGCTTTGAAAGACGTATAAGGAATTCTATAACTTCAAATGATTCCGGGCCGCGGTCAATATAGTCTCCCAGAAAGATCAACACATCATCAGGGTTTATGTAATCCGCAAGCTGGTCGAACAGGTTTTTGAGCTTTGAAAAGTGGCCATGAATATCGCCTATAATGTAATAACTGATACCCTGCATCCTGTGAACCTCAGAGCACCCGGTTATTGCGATGTTTTTGAATAGCTCTCAATGACATTCCTGATATTAACCAGCACATTTTTTCCGTCGTTTATTTCGCTTATCCCCCAGCAGCCGTATATCCACCTGTCGTACACGGATATAAATGTATACTTGCTGTTTTCATCTTTTATAAATGCGCTCTGTGTGTTGTCGGCTTTTATGATGATATATTTTTTTGAGATCATTTTCTGAAAGATGTTCATGCTGTTATAGCCCGATTCCCTGTCGCTGAGAAAAACGAAATATTTTTTTTCACCCTCTGTTATGCCCGCATAGTAGATCCTGTTTATGCCCCTGAGATGGGCCAGGCTTTTCCTGCTGTAGAGGACACAGGGCGCGCCTGAACGTTTCAGTATGCTGCTTACCGGGGGAAGTTTGTCCTGAATAAAATTTTTACCGATGTAGGCGTTAACAACATCGGTAAAAATTTTCATCTCTTTTTTGCTGTTCAGGTCCGGATTGGCTGTATAAACATAGATAATATATTCACCCTGCCTGAACACCATGGTACCTTCGGAGCTGAATTCCTCTTCGGAACATTTTGTGTCGTCGCCGAAACCTTTTATTCCTGAAAAAAAACTGAATGAATTGAGTATGCTGTTGAACCTTATTACTTCAACAGTAATTATCTGACGGGGATCTGCAAAATTTGCATACCTGCATACGGCAATTTTTTCTATGCCCAGACCTGAATATTCATTTTTATATCCCTCTACATTGTCATCCTGGAAGGTCATGACCTCCCCTGTCCTGTTCCATCCCGGCACATCAGAATCCCGCGGAACCAGGTCTGTAATCTGGTCAATGCCGCTCTGGATCAGGATGCATGAAGTGAACAAGGTGAGCGGAGCAAAAAGAATTATTATAAGGCGTTTCAGCATTTATCCTCCCCGGCAAAATGGCAGGCCGCTAAATGAGTCCCGCCATCTTTATTATAATTTACTGTATCCGGGTAGATTTCTCTGCAAATCTGCTGCGCCTGGGGGCACCGGGTGCTGAAAAAACAGCCAGCCGGCCTGTTCACCGGAGAGGGGACATTTCCCTTCAGGATTATGCGTTCTTTACCTTTACCTGGAGAAGCTGATGGTATTGCCGAAATAAGCGCCTTTGTATAGGGATGGAGCGGCCTGCTGTACAGGGAATCAGCGTCAGCCAGTTCAACAATGCGCCCCAGGTACATTACGGCAACCCTGTCTGATATGTGATGAACGACAGTAAGGTCATGTGAGATAAATATGTAGGTCAGGCCCAGTTCATTCTGCAGGTCCATGAGCAGGTTGAGTATCTGGGACTGAATTGAAACATCCAGGGCGGATACCGGTTCGTCGCATATGACCAGGTGGGGTTTAAGGGCAATTGAACGGGCTATGCCAATCCTCTGTCTCTGCCCGCCGGAGAATTCATGGGGGAACCTGTCCAGTGCGCTTTTAGGAAGCCCCACCATATCGAGAAGCGAAAGCACCTCCTTCTCCCTGACTGCCCTGGTGCCCATCCTGTGAATGATAAAGGGTTCTTCCAGTATAAATCTCACGGTGTGGCGCGAATTCAGCGAATCGTAGGGGTCCTGGAAAATCATCTGGAAATTCTTCCGCAGGGGGAGAATTTCCTTCTGCTTCATGGAACTGATCTCATCCCCTTTAAAGATCACTGAACCGGCAGTGGGCCTGTACAGATTAAGCAGCGCCCTGCCCAGTGTTGTTTTGCCGCAGCCCGATTCTCCCACTATGCCAAGGGTCTCACCGTTTCTGACCATGAACGACACGTCGTCCACAGCATGGACCCTGCCCGTCACATGGCGCAGCACCCCGCTTTTAACAGGAAAGTGCATTTTAAGGGAATTCACTTCAAGTATATGTTCATTCATGGCTCTCTCCGTGCAGGTGACAGCTTACGCTGTGGCTCTCTGTTACCTTTACCGGCAGGGGCTTATGAACCGTGCATGGTTCAAACACTTTTGAGCACCTGTTCGAGAACCGGCAGCCTTCAGGGTATTCTGAAATTCCCGGTACCATCCCTTCAATAGAAACCAGCCGTGACTTGCGCGGAAGGTCAAATCCCGGCACTGAACTTATGAGCCCCCTGCTGTATGGATGCAGGGGCTCGGAGAAGATCGTTGATACGGGCGACTTCTCCGCGATCCTTCCGGCGTACATTACAATTACATCATCGCAGAGAGAGGCTATGACACCAAGATCATGTGTTATGAATATGACCGACATCCCTGTTTCCTGCTGGAGCGATTTGATAAGTTCAAGTATCTGCGCCTGGATCGTAACGTCAAGGGCGGTCGTGGGTTCATCGGCGATGAGGATATCGGGCTTGCATGCCAGGGCCATGGCGATCATTATGCGCTGCCGCATACCGCCTGATAGCTGATGGGGATATTGCCCGAACTGCCGCTCTGGTTCGGCAATGCCCACTTTAACAAGAAGGTTTTTTACCTCTTCGGAAATTTCGCGTCTTGTCATGCCGGGCCTGTGTATTTCGAAGACCTCTGATATCTGCCTGCCGATTGTTTTTACAGGGTTGAGGGCTGTCATGGGCTCCTGGAATATCATGGATATCCTGTTGCCCCGGATTTTCCGGATTTCATCGCTACCGGTTTTGAGCAGGTCCAGGCCGTTATATTCTATGCTCCCTTCAAGGTACCTTCCCGAAGGCACGGGCAGAAGACGCATGACCGACATGGCAGTAACGCTCTTGCCGCAGCCGGATTCACCGACGATCCCGAGGACTTTTCCCTTTTCCAGGTCAAAGCTCACATCCTCCACAGCGCGCAGCAGGCCTCTCTCTGTCATAAATCCCGCAGAGAAATTTTTTACGCGCAATATTATGTTGGCGTTCACTGACATCAGACCAGCCGGTTATTTATATTTCGTGATCACATGGACTTCAGGCTTCCATGTCTTTCCTGATTTCACGGCTTCCAGGGTTTCAGCCTTTGCGCTTTCATCAATCCAGAAATAGCCCCCTGCCTGCGGGTCGTCAAAAATCTCTGACGTATTTTTGTATCCCGGAACCTCCGGGTATTTTATCCATCTCCAGTAGAAGAACCGCACAAAGGGGAGCGTTTCAAGTCCCACCCAGCAGCCCGAATCGTATATAAGCTGCTGGATTTTAAGTGAAAGGGCGATAAGCTCCTTTTCGTTTGTTGATTCCCTGAAGGTGTCTATGAGCCTGTCCATCTCCGGGTCATCAAGGTTGTTGATATTATTTGTCTGTGTCTTGTGGGCATTTACGGAATGGAAGTGTTCCCATGGCTGGGGCCTGAACCCTGTAGACCATCCCATGTATGCCACATCATGTTTTTTCTCCATGACCTTTTTGTAAGATGTGCTCATGTCGAGCTGTTCAAGGTTAAGCTCAACCCCGGCCTTCTTGGCCTCCTCTTTCATTATAACAAGCCTGGGCGTGTATGCCTCGCGGCCGTAACTTATGGTCACGGAGAAACGCACGCCGTTTTTTGCCCAGATCCCGTCAGCGCCCCTGGCCCATCCCGAAGCCTTCATATATGATTCAACCTTAGAAATGTCGAATTCCCTTATCTTAATCTTATTGTTTGAATACGCACCGTAACCCGTAAAGAAAGATTTTAGCTGCGTTGCCTCACCATGAAGAAGGAGCTGGTTTACCTTGTTCCAGTTTATGGAATGGGCAAAGGCGTACCTGAGGTTTTTATCCTTGAAAAGCTCCCGGTCAAGGTTAAGGAAAAGCCCCACGGTGTTTCTCCTGGTATCGTTATAAAACCAGAGCTTGTTTACATACCCCTTGTCGAAAATTTCTCCGCTGCCCTTGTCATACCAGATATCAGCCCTTGTGGCGGCAAAGGTGTCAAGTTCACCCTTTCTGAAATATTCAAATGCCATGTTCTCGTCGCGTATAACAATCAGCTTGAAGTAATCGACGTTGAACCTGTTTTTAAAATAGCGCAGATCCTTTGCCCACCAGTCCTTCTTGCGTTCAAAAAGCAGGTACTTGCCCTTTTCGAACTCTTTCAGTATGTACGGCCCGGTATTGGGTTCAATCGCCCAGTTGTATTTTTCCACGAAGTCGTTTTTAAGCTTCAAGTAATAATGTTTAGGGATGGGCTGCATGTTCACTACCAGCCAGAGGTCCGGTGACTTGCGCACAGCAGTAATCGATATGGTATGGTCATCGTACTTGGTGACCTTTTCAATCTCCTGCGTGTAGTAGTCGTTATACCATGGAGCGCGTATATGTTTAGAGCGCATGAATTCAAGAACGAAAATAAAATCATCGGCAGTGACAGGGGCACCGTCAGACCAGCGCGCGTCAGGGTTAATCTTAAAATACATTGTTCGTCCGTCCCTGCCGTAGGCCCAGTGCGTCGCAAGCTCGGGGATTATGTTTTCGGTGTCTCCGTTTATGTTAATAAGCGAAAGCTGGTTGTCGAGAAAGTAGGACCTTGTGCTGGAGTTGGAATCAGGCCCCACGGTCCTGAAGGTCAGCGGGAATGAAAGGATGAAATGCAGAAAAGTCCCCCCTTTTTTTGCATCGGGAGAGGCAATGAGCCTTTCAGTATTGTTCGTTTTCCATACAAGTTTTTCTTCAAGTTTATGAGCTGTATAGTCAAGGACTATGTTTTCGTCGCTGCCGTTATCCGCGTCTGCGTCGCCGCCGCCCGAACATGACAGGCAGCAGAAAACCAGTGCAGCCGCAAAACACATGGCAGAGAATTTAAGACTTCTGTTAACCGGATAAAACATCAGAACCCCCGTTATTCGTAGGTAGTAAATTTTTTTGGATCATAGGCTTCGCGAACAGCTTCTCCTATAAATGTCACCATGGTCAGAACCGCGACCAGGGCAGAAATTACAGATATGCCGATCCAGGGAGCCTTTATGTTGTATTCAGACGCCTCGGATAAAAGTTCTCCCCAGCTCGGTGTAGGAGGGGCAAGCCCGAACCCCAGGTAGTCAAGAGCAGTCAGCGCGGTGATTCCACCTGCAACTGAAAAAGGTATAAATGTCACGATAACAGACACGGTATTCGGTATGATGTGCCGTATAATGATACGGGTTGTTGAAGCCCCCATCGCCCTTGCGGCAAGGACATACTCGCGTTCGCGTTCCCTGTATACGGCTGTGCGCATGTACCATGTCATTCCGATCCATCCGAAAAAAATCATTATGCAGAGCAGCGACATGAAGCTTGGGATCATTACTGATGATATGATTATGATCGCGTAAAGGTAGGGTATGTTGTTCCAGACCTCGATGATCCTCTGGAAGAAGAGGTCAAACCTTCCTCCCACGTATCCCATGAGCGCGCCCAGAGTCACGCCGATCACATAGTCGAAAACAAGCAGTATTAGAGAAAAGAATATTGCTATCCTGAAGCCGTAGAGAAGCCTGGCTGCAATGTCCCTTCCGGTCTTGTCAGTACCGAGGTAATGCATGTTTTGTTTTGATGGCGGATAAGGCGGGTAGCTCCCCTCAATATAATCTGTTTCAAATGGATTATATGGAACCGGTGGAAGTATAACGTAGTTGCCACGGGAGCTGCCTGAAAATTTTTTTTTCAGGTCACGGTAATTTGTTTCATAATCGTATTCCAGCCCGAACCTGCTGCCGGGGATCATCGAACGGTATACAGGAAAAAAATATTCACCCTCATACTTAACCATAAGGGCCCTGCTGTTCACCAGCACTTCTGACAGCAGCGAAAAAAAAATGAGGGCCAGCATTATAATCAGGGAATAGTAACCACGCCTGATTGATTTAAACCTTTTAATGTTTTCTATTGTTAGCGGATTCAGCCTGAACATTGCCCTACTCGTATTTTACCCGCGGATCTGTTAATGCAACGCATATATCGGAGAGTATGTTTCCGATTAAAAAAAGCAGCGATGATATGACCAGAATGCCCATGACTACAGGATAGTCCCTTTCAATAACAGAGCCGAGCCCCAGGAGTCCTATTCCGTCAATGTTGAATACTTTTTCGATCAGGTATGAACCTGTAAGTATCAGCGATATGTTGTTGCCGAAATGTGTGGCGATGGGTATAAGGCTGTTTCTCAGGGCATGGTGCAGAACGGCGCCCCGGTAGTTCTGCCCCTTTGCAATGGCTGTCCTTATGAAGTCGGCAGCCATATTGTCAAGCAGCGCGTTCTTCATCATGAATGTCATTACAGCGAAGCTCCCGGCCATATAAGCAATGAGGGGAAGCACCGCGTGATAAAGTATGTCCAGGATGCGGCCCATGAATCCAAGCGTTTCAAAGTTGTCACCGGTAAACCCGCCGAGAGGAAAAATATTCAGCCACGATGAAAAGACCATGACAAGTATTATTGCCACAACATAGTTGGGTATGGCGTAGCCGAGAAATACTATGACAGATGTGAAGTTATCTATTGAAGCCCTGTGTTTTATCGCCTTGAGTATGCCAAGGGGGATGCACACTGAATAGGTTATTATCATGGCCATTATTCCGTAAAAAAGCGACACGGGGAGCCTCTGCTTTATCATGCCCCATACGGGATCATGGTACCTTGTGGATTTACCCAGGTCAAATACCATGACTTTTTTCAGCCAGAGGACGTAGCTGACAAGTACGGGTTTATCGAATTCGTAGTACTTTTTTAACTGTTCAACCTGTTCTGACGAGAGAGGCATCTCGTTCATGCGGTGCATACCCTTTGCTGCCATTGCCTGCTGCGACTCGGCAATCATACGCTCAATTGGGCCGCCGGGAACAAACCTGGTAATAACAAAGACCATGAGCGTAATGCCGATAAATGTCGGGATAACCAGCAGAAACCTTCTGATCAGATAAACCTTCATGAATTAAAAACACCTCTCCAATATGCGACATAATATCGCAAGCGGGCATTTTGTCAAACAGAATAAGTTCTTAACGTGGTTGTAATCCTGGATGAAAGCTATTCCTTGCATCTGTAACCGACGTTTCTGACTGTTTCAATAATAGAACTGAATTCAACGCCGATTTTACTTCTGAGCCTTCTTATGTGAACATCAACGGTTCTGGTACCTCCGATATACTCCATTCCCCATATTCTGCTGAGTACATCCTTTCTTGAAAACACAACGCCTCTGTTCTGCAAAAAAAGCCTCATGAGCTCAAATTCTTTGTATGTGAGGTCAATTTTTTCATTATTAAGGTATACGGAGTATTCTTTGAGGTTCAGGTGGAGATTCCCGGCAGAAATGTTGTCAGATTCTTCAGGCTGTTCTCCAAGTAGCCGTATAATCCTGGCACGGACCTCGCCCTTCCTGAAGGGATAGAGTATAAAATCATTATAGAACCATTTAATATCGATTTCACTGACCGTGTTGACCCTCATAATCAGGATTACAGGTATATCGTGAATTTTTTTCCTGAGTTTGGATAGATAGAACTGCGCGCTGTCAGATGTGCCTATTTCGTCAAAGTCAACAAGATAGACCCTGCACGCATTTTTGTCCAGGGAGTCCATGTTTCTGAAAACAGTTACTTCATAATCCTGGATATTGGATACCAGGTCTTCTGAGAGTTCCGGATTTCGTGTAAGCAGCCCTATATTCAAACTATTTAACCTGCTTCATCATTTCTTGAAAGACCTCTATATACCTGAACGCAACCTTATGGGCATAGAAATCAGTTATTTTCTTTTTATTATTTACTGAACATTTTTTGTAAAGACTTTTATCTTTTTCAAACCTGGTTATTGCCCCGCTGCATGCCTTTGAGTCTCCAACGTCAATGAGAATGGCATTTTCATCCTGCTTTAAAAAATCGACCTGCCCCCCGTGGTTGGTCGTGACAATGGGGAGGCCGCAGTGCATGGCCTCCATGAATACTATGCCAAACCCCTCATGCAGGGATGTGAGAACAAAGAGATCGGAAAGCGACAGGTAACTGTACTTGTCAGATTCCTCCAGGTAACCGAGAAATGTAACCCTTGTTTCCATTTTTTTCTCTGCAACAATACCCTCAAGATATTCCCTTTCAGGACCATCCCCCACAATAAGGAGCTTTATTTTTTTATTCTTAATACCCGAAAAAGCATAAAGCAGGGTGTCCAGGGATTTTCTTTTTATCAGCCTGCCGACGGTTATGCAGTAGAACACATCCTTTTCCAGTTTCATTGCCCCTCTTGTTCTCTTCTCAATAACAGGGGGATGAAAAGCCAGCGGTATAACCTGCACCTCTTTATTTGGCCGGTAATATTTTATAGCATTGTCCCGCGTGTTCGTGGACTGGGCAACAATACGGTCAGCCCTGTTAAGGATAAACCTGACCACCCTGCTGAAGAAAAAGCTGTCGTGGGGAGACATCTTTTTGCTCGGATCATATATATCGCCTCCATGAAGCGAGAGGACATCAGGTACCCTGAACATTTTAGAAAGGATGTATCCCAGGGGGCCTGAAGGTACAGCGAAATGAGTATTGATTACGTCGTACCTGTTTCTGCGCATAAGCCCGATCCCTTTCCAGAAACCGGTCACAATATATGAGAGCATGGAGATGAATGTTGCAGCGTCCCTCGATTTTCTGAAGAATATCCGCGTCCTGTAAACATTTATGCCATTGATATTTTCGTAAGAGGGAATATCCTTAAAATGAGAAGTGAGCACATCGACCTGGCCGTATTTTATCCATTCCAGGGCAAGGTCGTATGTGGCAACGCCGCCGCCGCCGCCAAGTGGCGGAAATTCATAGTTCACGATAAGTATTTTAAGTTTTTTCTGTTCCAAGTTCTGATCATCCGGTAATCAATTGTTTTTACAAAATTTTACAGTATTTATTCCTCAACTCTTTAAAGGGCGGTTCCAAAAACTTTATTTTTGGAACCGCAGGGAGCTCTGCGGGGCTTATAAATGGGCATCGCCCCTTTGGTCCCGTAAAGAATGAGTTTTTAAAACTCCCTTATAGTAAACAGGGCTCATGCATCCCGCGCCAGAGACGGCGGAGACATATGATTTTTTTTAAACAAAAGCAAAGTGGTTTGTATTTGTACATCCGTTGCCATTCCCGCGAATGCTTCGGCAAAGCTCAGCACAGGTGCGGGAATACAATAGTACCGGTTCTATGATATACCAGTATTTGTCTGCGACAAAACCGGAATGACAAAGTCCTGATACTTTCGTGAAATGCCATAGTAAAATGCTGTAAATTATTAATCAGGGCTTATTACTGAAATTTTTCAATAAAAAATCCTGAATTTATAGATAGCATTAAACATTTTATTCTCCCCGGAGCCGAAGTGAGCCGGGTACTGTAATTTTACGCTAACATAAATGTTAAAGAATTAACATTAAAATTTTCTGCTATTTCTGTGCAGGTGAACTGAACTTTACAAAGAAAGCCTCATGGTTCAGAAACCCGTAAGCCTGTCCGCAATCAGCCCCCAGAAAGAATTTTCACCTGAAATGAAATGCCATCCCAGGTGAATATGACATGAACCGCACAGGGCATAACACCATTTATAACCGGCAAACCAGCTGTGTTCGCCTGTGTATTCACCCGCAGTAACGCAGCCCGGAGTTCTGCTGAAACAGGCCACCCTGAAAAATATACCGGCAGGGTTCCTGAAAATACTGAAGTCAGAATCCCCATCACGTATCAAATCTGAAGTATCAGCTATAATACTCCGGCAGTTTATGCATATGATTTTTTTATCCTCAAGTAAAATACTTTCAGTTCCCGGAATGGTTTCATGCGCAGGATTACCGGTATGCCGTTTTTCTTTACAGATAATATCCATTTCTACACCGGTTCAGTTGAATTCTTTCTCAACATCAGCAAGGGCTCCGTTCCTTAGACCATGTAAGAAACCCGCTAAGGAAACAAGTCTGATATTGCGCAACCTTTCAATAAAATTACAGGCTGCATTGCGCTGTTTCTGACAGGAGCTTTAATTGATAAATAACTTCTAAAGGATACACTCCGGTATCTTCGGCTGTTTTTCATAAAATGAAATCATGTTAAATCATGCTGAAAAAACTTTCAATCAAAAACTGCTGTCTGGCAGCAGGTTTGCTGAACGCACATATTGCGCGTTTATGAAGGGATAATCACTTTAATTATCAGTAATCACTCTGCTGATGCACTGAAAATATTTTATACCTTAAAATATAGATCTGTTGCGTTTTCATCTTTATAACCGGGACAATGGCCAGCGCCCCTTAATCCCTCTGTGGGAGCTTCCATGACATCGCAAAACGGTGTTTTGTAAGAAGTCTTATCTATTTTTTTTCATGATTTGGTTTCAGCAGCCGAAATAATAAGTATGAATATAATCAGGCGCAACAGCTGTACCACCTACCCGAATATATTTGACCCGGACGTCATGTTCAGGAAGGCAAAACGTCTTTTCAGGAAAAACAGGCTCCATGATGCAGAGGCTCTTTTGCTGAAGCTCATACACCACGGCTACACCACGCCGGCAATCAGCCTGCTCCTGGCCAGGGTTTATGACAGGCTTGCATTTATAACTTCCGAAATTGAATTTGAAGAAAAGGCAAAGGATGCCTACAGAGAAATTATACAGTACTGCAACAGAAAAAAATTCGTCAGGAAAGCAAACATCCTCCTTGAAAAGCTTGTAAGCAGGATCGCCAGGCTCGATGACAGCGAACACCGGGCCCATACAAAGGCTGAAGAATACATGAAGAACGAGCCTTCATCACCCAAGGCATGGTTTATACTGGGCGCGAATTTTTCCACGCGCAAAGACCCCGGTTTCGTGATCAACGCCTACATGAACGCTGTGGCCCTTCATGAAAACTATATACTGGCCCTGTTCCGTATAGGCTACATATACCAGTACAACCTCAGAGATGAAGAGTCCGCGATAAGGTTTTACATGAAGGTTTTGAAGATACCCCCTTATGAGGATGAGATGGAATCGGAGTCTGTTAATGTTCGCACAATACTTGAAGCCTGCAACGAACTCACAGAGATTTACATGAACATAAACAACGGCAGAAAAATCATATCGGTCTTTGATCATGCCATGAAGCTCTACAGGGCTTACGGCGACATATGCACTCCGCACAACATCAAGAAAACCATTGCTAATACACGCCATTCAGCCATGGAGATGAACAGCTACAGAGCGCTGCTCAAACACTGCAGCGACAACTACCAGATAGACTTCGAAGCAATGCTCTCGGAACTGGGAATGATGTAGATGTTCGCAAAACCACGGCCCGCATCAACAATAGCCGTAATCAGGGATGCGCATGCCGAAGCAGGCATCGAGGTGCTGCTGATGAAAAGGGGCGCGGAGGACAGGTTCCTCCCCTCATATTTTGTTTTTCCCGGCGGAGCGGTTGATAAACAGGACCGGGTATGCGGATGCTCATGTGCCCCTTCACTTTACAGATCAGTGCAGGATGAACGGTCAAGGGATGAGCTCTTTACTCATATCAATGCTGCGATCCGGGAGACCTTCGAGGAATCAGGGATTCTTTTTGCCTATGACGCTGCGGGAAAAATCGCCCAAACATCCCTCCCCGGCGTTCACATGAAATTCAACGCCTACAGGAACAGTGTGACCGGTCGTTCAATGACCTTTGACAGTGTCCTCAGAGAAGAAAAACTCACACCCGCATATGACTGTCTCCATTATCTTTCAAGATGGATAACGCCTGTTTATTCTCCCATACGCTATGACGCCCGCTTCTTCGTGGCAATTGTACCGCCGGACCAGCATATATCCCATGACGGCGATGAACTCGTTGAATCTATATGGATGAATCCGGGTGAGGCGCTTATCTGCCATAAAAAAGGTAAAATGAAGATGGTCACTCCAACAACGAGTTCGCTGGAATTTCTCGCTGACTACAGAAGTACGGGTTTGCTCGTTGATTATTTTATTGCAAAAGAGAAAGCATCCCCCTTAAAAGCTTTCTGAGCTGTTTAACTGTACATGCGGCAAAAAGCGAATTTTACCCCGTGGTTAACGTTTTTTTTATTGTGATATGAATTGACTTTATTGATCATGACAATATTCTTTGCCAGATTTCCGCATCTGCCGGAATAAATACAACAAAAGCAACATTATAACATGAAAAAAAGATATGAAGGCAGGGCCTTTCAGAATTCCGCCAGGGATTTTTCCCGTGAGGATGAGAAGGGATCTGCTGTATTTAAAAAATTCAACGTAAAAGAGAATACAATGACAGACAAGAGAAGTATCATGGACAGCATTGTCTACAATTCGGCAATGTTCCTTTTTTCATTTGCAGTAATGGCACTTGAAACAATATTCATGCACCAGCTGCTCATCATCACCAATTACCTCACTGCGACATTTGTAATTTCCCTTGCGCTCCTTGGCATTGCATTCGGAAGTTTCATAAGCTTCTACCTCGCCAGGCTGAGAGGATTCGGCACCATACTTGTTGCCTCGCTCCTCTTTACGGCGTCGATTCCGCTTTCGTACTACAACATTGTCAGGATCGGGGAATACGGCTACCCTTACTTCCTTGTGCTTCCATTTTTCTTTGCCGCCATCATAATTTCGCTGCTCTTTTCCAAGGCAAACTCGAACAAGATATACTTCGCAAACCTCGTTGCCTCTGCCGCGGGTGTAATATTTCCCATATTCACCGTGAGCTCAATCAAATCCGAGAATACTCTCATAGTCATAATGTTCATCCCCGCTGCTGCGATTTTCATGCTGATCTTCGCCTTCAGGAATATCTTCGTAAAGATCATCCCGCTTGTCATTTCAATTGCCATGGCAACCGGCACCTGGTACATCATGAAGGAAAACCTAAAGAAGCCTGAACACATTGCGAAGAGTGAATTTGAACAGAAGATCCTTCCCGGAATAAAAAACAGGTTCGACAAAGATTTCATGCTCTCAAGGTACAGGCTCAACAGCGATACCTACGATTTTACAGGTACGGGTTACGAAATATTCAGGTCAAAATACATTCTCGGCAACATAGGTTACGGCCTGTGCGATGACCCCAGGTCAATCGAATACTGGAAGAACCTGGACATAAATTTCAAGCTCAAGTGCGATGACAAAAACGACCTTGCAGAGATCAAGATGTGGTGCGGCCACATGAAGGACCCTGCATGGAAGCTCATACTCTCAGAGGATGACCTCATGGGAAAAATTGACCTCTTCGGCCTTGACAGCACTGACAAGGAGGGGAAACTTGTTGATGACAGGAACATAGTCTTCTGCACCAACGCCATTGCCCTGGACACGGTTGACCAGAGCAACGGAACATACTGGGACCCGCGCGTTCCCCACATAGACAATCCGAAGGTATTCATCATAGGTCTTTCCTACGACGGTATAGTCAAATCAGCCAAACAGCTTCCGGGCTCACAGGTGTCGGGTGTTGAATTCTCGCCCATTATCATGCGCATCATGATGGAGGATAACAAGGAGGGATATTTCTCGAAGTTCGCCCGTTATCCTTACAAAGATGTTGATGCCCACCAGGCAGAGGGAAGGTACTTCCTCCAGAGCAACAGCGAAGTGTATGACATGATAACCCTCATGAACCTGCACTACGAGTACACAGCAATCGCCACCCTTGCACCGGAATACCTGCACACGGTTGAGGCGCTCCAGATGATGCTCGGCAAGCTCTCTGACAAGGGGATGCTTGTCTACGAGGAGATCATAGAGACCAAGCGCGGAAGGTTTGCATTCTACAAGTTTCTCAACACAATCAGGGAATCCCTTATACAGATGGGAGTAAAAGACCCCTCGCAGCATGTGATTGTCTTTTCATGGGACTTCTGGGGCAAAGGCAAACAGTTCCAGACAGTAATGATCAAGAGGTCGCCTTTCACGCAGAAGGAGCTTGCCACCTTTGCCGGATACCATAGCGTAATCGCCCCCAAGTACGGGTCCGAGATATTCCTGCACCCCACAATAAGGACAAACCATAAGTTCGAGCAGTACTTCAAGTCGCCTGTCCCCATCACCTACGTGAAGGAATACCCGGACAGCCTTACACCAAAGGAGCGCGACAACGACCTCCTTGCAAAGATAGTCAATCCTGAAGATAAAAAATGGATTGAGGACATATACCTGTACAATAAGACTTACAAAAAGTATTACCTGAAAAAGAAAAGCATGAAAGAGGCGGACTACGCGCGCCTTGAATCGCTCCTTGTTCAGGCCGGGTTCCCCTATGAACTTGACCTGTCGCCTACAACCGACGACAAGCCGTTCCCCTTCAACATTTACACAAACAAGAAAGAGGTCAGGGACTTCTTTGACATGATTCTCAAGTTCGCATCTCTTTTACTCATACCCATACTTATACTGTTTATTATAAAGTACAGGTCCAATAAGCTGCGCCTCATGGGGCATACTGTTTTCTTCGGCCTCCTCGGTTTCGGCTTCATGATGATCGAACTTGTGCTCATGCAGAAGTACCAGAGGTTCATCGGTTCGCCTATCTATTCCACCATGGTCATACTCGGCGGGCTGCTGCTATTCAGCGGCATCGGAAGCTTTGTCAGCAGGAACTTCTCCAAACGCGTTCTTGTTATATGCGTTGCAATAATACCGGTCATGATCCTCTTCCAGACATTCTATCTTGACAGTGTGTTCAACATGTTCGCCAAGTACAGCTTCACAGCAAAGCTCTACATATCATCGGGGCTGATTTTTCCCCTTGCGTTCTTCATGGGCATGCCATTCCCCCACGCCCTTGAGCAGATCAAGCAGGATATATCGAACGAATACGCAACGCTCATGTTCGGGGTGAACGGCGCTCTCTCCACCATAGGGGTTTCGCTTTCGTTCCTGCTTAACATTACTTACGGCATGAGCACCACGCTGCTCATAGGTTTCGCCACATACGTCGCGGCACTTGGACTTTTCGCGGTCATAAAAAAATGATATATTTGTCCCGTGGCAAAATGATGCGGCATGTATGGCTGCTTACGGCCATACTGCTTGCATCATCTATTCTTGCAGTTTTTTCTGCAGGATGTAAAAACGGGAGGCCCCAACTGAAGGTTTATGCAGTAAAATACGGCGCATCGCTCTTTCCTGAAGAGTATGTTTTCCAGGGCGGAAGCCCGGCCAGGAAACTGGCATTCACATGGCTCTGCTACTACATCGAATACAAAGATAAAAAAATCCTCATAGATACAGGATTCGAGAACCCGTCGTACATTAAACTCTTCGCTATCAAAGACTTTATATTACCGGTCGAAATACTGAAGAACAACAACATCAAACCTGAAGATATAACAGATATAATAATTACGCACGGCCACTTTGACCATGCAGGAGGGATCTCTCCATACATCAATGCCCGCATAATCATAAACGATTCTGAATTGCAGCAGATCAAAAACGGAAAGTTCGGCAAAGATACCATGTCAAGGTTTAAAGACCGCGGGAACATCACAACTTTTACTGACACCTTTGACCTGTATGGAATACTCAATGTAAAAAGAATCGGCGGACACACAGCAGGTTCATCGGTCATATACATGGATGCAGATGGGCAGAAGTTCTGCTTTACAGGTGACGAGGTATATTCTGCCGAGAGCATAGAGAAAGGGATACCAAACGGAACAGTTGCAAGTCTTGAAAATAACAAAAAGTTTATTAAGGAATACAACAAAGAGTATATGCCCCTGACCTTTCATAACGGAGTGTATTACTCAATCAGACGTCAATTCATTCAGATTTTCCCGCCTGACAACACACGATATTAAACATCCATCTAAATCCTGATAAGGGGGATATCCTCCCACCTGGTGGTCCATGCGGGCGAAAGCATCCCCCGCCTCATGTGCCAGGGCCTGTCTATGCCGCCCGATGCGTAAAAGAGAGTGCCCGTGCCGTACTTCCTGTTCACATGGTCAACTGTATCCATGACC
>CAYTSF010000003.1:59167-68477 GCA_964440335.1 uncultured Leptospirales bacterium | reverse complement strand
AGACAGCCAAGAAGCTGTCGCAAGCATAGGGATTAATGAAGTACAGAAAAGACAGACTGGAAGAACTTATCAGGAGAATAGTCTCCGAGATAATAATGAGGGAGCTGAAAGACCCCCGCATAGGATTTGTAACAGTAACCGGCGTAGAACTGAGTAAGGATTACGCTGAAGCAAGGATAGGAATATCCATACTGGGAAGTACTACTGATGTACGGAAGGGAATGGAGGGTATAAGGTCCTCCAGCGGTTTTGTGCAGAAACTCCTGGGCAAGGAGCTGAAGATCAGGAATACCCCGAGGATTTATTTCTACCTGGACAAGACAGTTGAAGAGGCTGTCGATATGATCGGGAAGATAGATAACCTTCCAGGAGTCAAAGACCGGAAAGATGAACCGGATAACGGGGATGAGAGTGAGGAATAGATAGACCGCGTTTATGAAGATCACCGGTCTTGATAACGCGGTTCTTCTTCTGGATAAACCGGCGGGCATTACATCTTTTGATACAATCTCACAGATTAAAAGGATAGCCCGGATTAAGAAGATAGGACATTCGGGCACGCTGGATAAATTTGCGTCAGGCCTGCTTGTGATCTGCACAGGGCAGGCAACACGGCTCACAAGGTATTTTCTTGAGAGCGATAAACGGTACACCGGTACAATCAGGCTGGGTATGGCCACTGATACCTGCGATATTACCGGTGAGGTCATTTCACGAAAGGGGCTTCATGGTCTTGATGAGTCCAGGGTACGGCAGGCGATGGCCGGTTTTGCCGGTGAGTCTGTTCAGGTACCGCCCGAGTATTCATCGCTGAAGATCAGGGGTGAGAGGGCGTCTGACAGGGTAAGGAGAGGTGAGACGGTCGTCCTTGAAGGGAGAAATATCCGTATTTACAATGCGGATATTACAGCAATTGACCTGGCAGATGGTACAGTTGATTTTGATATCGCCTGCTCAAAAGGGACTTACCTCAGGTCCATTGCGCGGGACCTGGGAGAGATTCTGGGCACAGGGGCCTGTCTCCAGTCGCTCCGGAGAACCAGGTCAGGGATGTTCAGTGTATCTGACGCTGCATCCCGTGAGGATGTTGAGGCTTATGCTTCGGGTAACGGTAAGGCTTTTTTTGCAGTCGACCCGGCTGAAGCGCTGAAAGATTTCGGCAGGATTGTGCTCAACGGTTCAGGTGCGGCAAAGGTATTTAACGGCGCTTTCTTCACACGTGAAGAGGTGCTGGAGATTGGTAAGGGAGTCAGAGATGTTTACGTTATCTTTGATTCAGGCATCGAGATGATAGCCATTGCCGGGATTGACAGTGAATCATGGCACATCGACTATCATGCTGTATTTAAAAGCAGTTAACGGAGAGGTTGTCATACCGGCTGTGCGAAGCGGATGTAACTGTTATAATTAAAAAATGAAAACAAATTATTAAGGAGATAAAACGATATGACGGCTAAGGCGGAAATAATCGGAAAATTTATGCGACATGAAGGCGACACAGGATCGCCGGAGGTGCAGATAGCTCTGCTCACGGACAGAATCAACCTGCTCACAGAGCATTTCAAAGTTCACAAGAAAGATCATCATTCACGCAGGGGCCTGCTTAAGCTCGTAGGCCAGAGAAGAAGGCTTCTCGATTATCTGAAGAAGAAAGACCTTGAGAAGTACAGATCAATGATTAAGGATCTCGGCCTGAGAAGATAGTTAGTGAAGAAAAGACATGAAGCCGGGTTTCCTGTAAAGGTTTCCCGGTGTCTACAAAAGAATTAGAGAGGTTTTTAATGACAATTGATTTTAACTTACAGATAGGAAAAGAAAAGCTTAATTTTAATACAGGGTACCTGGCAAAACAGGCTGATGGAGCGGTTGTTGTTTCATACGGTGATGTAATGGTTTTTGCATCTGCTGTTGCATCCAGGGACGTAAAAGAGGGCCAGGATTTTTTCCCGCTTACAGTTGATTACAGGGAAAAGGCATATGCTGCCGGAAAAATCCCCGGCGGATTTATAAAGAGGGAGACAAGGCCTAGCGACAAAGAGATTCTTGTGTCAAGGCTTACAGACAGGCCGCTCAGGCCGCTGTTCCCCGAGGACTTTGTCAACGAAGTACAGGTAATTATTTATGCAATTTCTGCTGATGCAGAGAACCAGCAGGATGTACTGGCCATAAACGCAGCTTCCGCAGCGCTTATAGTTTCCGGTATGCCATTCCACGGGCCTGTAGGTGCCGTGAGGGTAGGGCGCATAAACGGACAGCTTGTTGTGAATCCCACATTTGCTGAATCAGAAAAAAGCGACATAGACCTTGTTGTAGCAGGAACAAGAAAAGCAGTAACAATGATCGAGGGCTGTTCAAAGAACGTATCCGAAGATGATATGCTTGCAGCAGTTGTATTTGCCCATGACAATATCAAAAAAATATGTGATACGCAGGATGAACTGAAGAAAGCAGTTAACAAGGCTGATTTCGTTTACAAGCCCTATCTTCCTGACCTTGCACTTAAAGAGGCTGTAAAAGAAAAATGCTACAATGACCTTGTAAATTTAAAAAGCATAACAACAAAACTTCCACGCGAAGTTGCAAGGGCTGAGATACTGGCACGTGTTAAAGATGAACTTAAAGAGCAGTTTCCCGACACAGCCGGGCAGATAAGCGGGCTCGTTGATGCACTTGACGGTGTAATCATGCGTAACCGTATACTCGACGAGGGCATGAGGGCTGACGGCCGCGGTCTCAGGGATATAAGGCCCATAGACATAAAGACAGGTGTACTCCCAAGGGCACATGGATCTGCAGTTTTCACAAGGGGTGAAACCCAGAGTCTTGGTATTACAACTCTTGGTACGCTGGCAGAGGTTCAGAAGCTCGATAACCTTGAAGGTTTTACAACCAAAAGGTTTATGCTGCACTATAACTTCCCGCCGTTCTCGGTTGGTGAGACCGGGCGTACAGGGAGCCCGGGCCGTCGTGAAATAGGACACGGCATGCTGGCTGAAAGGGCGCTGGAGTATGTTGTTCCGGACCAGTCAGTGTTCCCGTATACAATAAGGCAGGTGTCGGAGATTCTTGAATCGAACGGTTCTTCGTCCATGGCCAGCGTATGTTCCGGCTCGCTTGCGTTCTTTAATGCCGGGGTTCCTATAAAGGGAGCTGTCGCGGGTATAGCCATGGGACTTATCATGGAAGGTGAAAAGTGGGCTGTTGTAAGCGACATCCAGGGACTCGAGGACCATCTCGGTGACATGGACTTCAAGGTTGCAGGCACAGAAACCGGCATAACAGCGTTCCAGCTTGACATAAAAATTGAAGGTATTACTCCAGAGATAATGAAGGTTGCCCTTGACCAGGCCAAAGAGGGGCGCCTGCAGATATTAAAGACCATGAATTCCTTCCTGGCGAAGCCCGAGGATTCGGTTTCAGTTCATGCCCCCAAGATCAGGATAATCAAGGTCAAAACCGATAAGATCGGCGAGATCATAGGGCCCGGCGGCAAGATGATCAAGAAGATAGTTGAGGAGACAGGTGCAGAGATCAACATAGATGATGACGGGACAGTTGTAATTTCGGCTGTTAAACTTGAATCTATTGAAAGGGCTGAAAAGATCATTCTCGGTATTTCTGAGGATGTTGAAATCGGAACCATCTATGACGGAACGGTGAAGAAGATCATGGAATTCGGCGCCTTTGTCGAGATCGCACCAGGTAAAGAGGGGCTGGTTCATATATCGAACCTGGATGTAACAAGGGTCAAGCAGGTTACGGACATCTGTAACGTCGGCGACAGGATGAAAGTCAAGGTTATTAAAATTGACCGCCAGGGAAGAATTGACCTCAGCAGAAAGGAAGCCATGGAACAGAGCGAATAATGGTAATAAAGTATAAACAGGAGAACGGTCTTACCGTTCTTCTTGAGCCTGTTACAGGGGTCGTATCGGTTTCGGTAGGCCTCTGGATAAAAAAGGGCTCAAGGGACGAACGGCCGGGAGAATACGGATATGCTCACTTTGTTGAGCATATGCTTTTTAAGGGCACGGAAAAATATTCCGCGAAGGAAATTGCTCAGAGCGTCGACCGCGTTGGCGGCCAGCACAATGCGGCCACGAACCGTGAGTACACGTGCTACTACATCAATGTTGTATCCGATTACCTTGAACTGGCGCTGGACATTCTTTCGGACATGTATCACAACTCCCTCTTCGATAAAAATGAACTCGAGAAAGAGAAAAACGTTATCATCGAAGAGATCAGGATGTATGAGGACACTCCCGACGAGTATATCCACGACCTGTTCATGGAGAAGATGCTCACAGGCCACCCGCTGAGCCACTCGATTTTAGGCTCGGTTGAAGGAATGGAGGCCACTACCCGTGAATCGCTCACTGCCTTCTGTGACAGAAACTATATTGATGATAACGCCATACTTGTTATAGCCGGGAGTTTTGGAGAGGAACGTGCCAGGGAGCTTATAGTCAGGTATTTCGGCAGGAAAAAAAGTTCCATCATTATACAGCCCGATGCTCCGGTGAATCCTCCTGAAAGGGTATACTTCCAGCACATGGAGAAAGACCTTGAACAGGTACATTTCTGCCTGGGACTCGAAGGGATCAGCCGTGGGGATGATGACAGGTGGGGGCTTTATGTGCTCAGCACAATCCTCGGCGGCAGTATGTCTTCGCGCCTTTTCCAGAACATAAGGGAAAAGGAGGGGATCAGCTATTCCATATACTCCTTTCATTCATCGTATGTTGATTGCGGAATATTCGGCGTCTACTGCGCCACTCTCCCTAAAAAGTTCAACTATACAGTTGAGCTGATAATGAAGGAATGCCGCTCCATGCTTCATGAAGGTATAAGTGAGCAGGAACTGGAGGACACAAAGACATACATGAAGGGCAACCTGGCACTGAGCCTTGAGAGCAACGAGGTGAGGATGAGCCAGCTCGCGCGCAACGAGATGACTTATGGCAGGTATTTTGATTTCAACGATATAGTAAAAATTATTGACTCAATAAGCATGGACGATTACAAGCGTGTTTCTGAGCGTATCCTGAAGGATAAACGTTTTTCGCTCATATCAGTCGGCAAACTGAAAAACAATAAGATACAGGATATTGATCTTTCGTTGTAGGATTATTCCGGCAGACTGCTGCGGATCATCTTCCGGTCTTTTCAAAAACAAAGTTTTTAGGCGCGGCGGGTAATTTTTGTGGACAGATTGTTTTTTGTTTTTATAATGAGCTGGTAATCAATTTTATGGACAGAAAATGAGTTTCGTTAAATAACGGGACACCAGATGCGATAAATAAGCGAACTTTTGATACGGAGTGAGTTATGGCAGGAAAAACTGAAGGAATGAACAGCACAATCGGGGAAGGTTCCAGCTTCGAAGGAAAATTTTACATAAGCGGCTCACTGAAGATTGATGGAAAATTCGAGGGAGAGATCAAGACCGATGAGGAGCTTGTTGTTGGTGAAAAAGGAAAAGTTAAAACTGACATATACGCAAAGTCTGTGGTCATAGCCGGTACAGTAATAGGTAATATCTATGCCGAGCAGGAGGTCAGGCTTCTCGAAACAGCAAAGGTGCTCGGCGACATAAACGCACCTGCAATATCCATACAGCGCGGTGTTGTTGCCCAGGGACAGATTATCATAACCGGTGGAGCAAAACGCGACCCCAAAAAATACATCGAAGAGCAGTATGGAGTATCCGCAGCTGCCAAGACACCTGACAAAAAATAGTATTTATTCAGAAACAATAAGCCGAAAAATAACTGAATGGATAATCTATAGAAGCTGATTAAAGTGATGTTTAAAAAAGGATTTAATACATACAAGTTCTGGAGAATAACGGTCAACATCTTCACCCATGATGTCGTCGTGGTATATATTGGTAAAAAAGGGACTTACATCCGGAATATTTACAAGAAGGATATCTTAAAGTACTCAAAAGCCCTCGCCATGTTCATGGGCATGCTCATTACAACATCCATCATCATAACAATAATCCCTTCTGACGGAGCAACAGCAGACAATAGCTATGGAATAGAGTCAGATGTTAACACCCAGGAGGGAGTTGACAATGAGGGACGGGAGAAGGTTGTAGCGGATTCTGATGTACAGAACATCGAAGATGACGAAAAGCTTAAAAATGAACTGCTGCTCTCTGATAAAACAGACTATTCACTTCCTTCAGAAAACGTGCCTCTGAAGATAAAGACCTACAAAGTAAAATCCGGCGAAAGCCTTAACCAGATTGCCAGAAAATTCGGAGTGTCCGTTGATACTATCTGCGGAAGCAATAACCTGACTACATACGACAATGTACCTGCGGGGACAGTCTTACGCATCCCCAACAAAGACGGAATTTTATATAACATGAAAGAGGGGAACAGCATAACCAACCTTGCAAACAAGTACAGGGTCCCGGTTGAGAAGATACTCTCTGAAAACAAGTTCCAGAACCCGGATTTTGTTCCGGTTGGGGAGCTTGTGTTCATCCCCGATGCCAAGCCCCAGAATATTTTTGACGGTTTCCTGTGGCCCGTAGGCGGCAGGCATATCACCTGCGGTTTTGGTTGGAGGAAAAATCCATTTAACAGGGCATACAGCGAATTTCATAAAGGTATCGATATTGCGGCCCGCTATGAAAACGTAAAGGCATCGAAGTACGGAAAGGTCACATTTTCCGGGTGGATGGGCGGTTACGGTTATGCGGTAATTATTGCCCATCCCGGCGGATGGAAGAGCCTCTACGGCCACCTTTCAAAAATATACGTGAGCGAAGGCCAGTACGTCAAGCAGGGGCAGGTTATTGGCAAGAGCGGCAACACTGGTCGTTCAACCGGTCCTCACCTCCACTTTGAACTTATCAAGCAGGGCGGACACACCAATCCGCGTAAATACCTCAAGAAGTAACCCAGACTCTTTTCATTCTGCAAAAATGCCCTTTCTAAAAATTTATTGACTCACCGGGTGCTCCCTGTAAATCTCACCTAATATGTGATTTATGATTTCCAGCGGTATTTCACAACATTCTGTCATTCCACTGGAAGGTGGAATCCAGCCTGATGATAAAAGTTATGGATTCCTGTCTGCGCGGGAATGACATAGGATTTCATGGTTCTGATGTAAATGGTTTCAATCTGAACAATAAATTTTCCGGGGTAATATATGCTTTCCAATGCTAATTTTTTATGCGAAATCGGGACAGAAGAGATACCGGCGGGGTATGTTGCTCCCGCAGTCAATTCACTGAAAAAGTTTTTCAGTGAAAAGCTTGCAGATGAGAGGATTGATTACTCAGGGATAGAGGTTTATGCCACTCCACGCAGGTTCGCGGTGCTCATATCGGGACTGGCTGCTGAGCAGAGGAGTGAAACCGCGGAGCTAAAAGGTCCGTCAGCGCAGGCGGCATATGACAGCGAAAATAATCCCACAAAAGCCCTGCAGGGATTTCTCAGGGGGAACAATGTTGAACTGAAAGATCTTGTTGTCAGGGAGACTGAAAAGGGCAGATACATTTATGCATACAAGCAGCTTGCAGCAGGAAAAACCGAAGATATAATTCCATCCGTTGTAAAAGATGCAGTTGCATCTATCCCCTTCCCCAAGAGGATGAAGTGGAGCGATAAAAAGGTCACGTTTCCCAGGCCTATTAACTATTTTGTGCTCATGTTCAATGATGCAGTAATTCCATTTGAAATTGAAGGCATAAGGTCAGGCAGCAAAACGCGCGGACATTTTGTGCAGTTCAACAGAATGATAGAGATAGATAAAATCTCATCTTACGAGAAGATACTTGATGAGAACGGCGTAATCCTGGACCAGGAGAAACGCAGGGAGATAATACGCAAAGCCCTTGCTGACGCGGCGGTAAAGGCAGGCGGCAGGCTTAACGAGGACGAAGAGCTTCTGGATACGGTCACGTTCCTGGTGGAGCAGCCGTACATCGCCACGTGTGTCTTCAACAAAGATTTTCTTGCCATACCTGACATCGTTCTGATCACGGAGATGAAGGAGCACCAGAAGAACTTTGCCATACTGGACAGGAGCGGCAGGCTCATGAACAGTTTCCTCGCGGTTTCAAACAATCCCGTTACGGACAACATCATCAGGGGAAACGTCAAGGTTATATCCGCAAGGTTTAGTGACGCCGGTTTCTTCTACAGGGAGGATGCGAAGCTTAAACTTGCAGAGAGGGTGGAATCCCTGAAGAGCGTCCTCTTCCATAAAGAGCTTGGCTCCATATACGATAAGATAGAAAGAATGAAATCAGCCGCTTCATCAATCTGCGCTGAACTTAAACTGGACGACAAAACAAAGTCTAAAATTGAACGCGCCGTTTACCTGTCAAAGGCTGACCTGGACACTGCAATGGTCTACGAGTTCGCGTCGCTCCAGGGCAAGGTGGGCAGGATCTACGCACTCAATGACGGCGAGGATGCCGAGGTCGCTGAGGCGATCAATGAACAGTACATGCCGCGCTTCAGCGGCGATACCGTGCCTTCGGGCATAGTTTCGGTTGTTGTTTCTGTCGCGGAGAAAATTGATAACATCTTCGGGTCTTTCTCTGTGGGAAATATACCAAAGGGTTCCCAGGACCCCTACGCGCTCAGGCGCCAGGCCAATGCCATCGTTGAACTCCTGGTGCGCAATAACCTGAACCTCCAGATGGAGAACCTGCTGAACGCCATGGCCGGCAACTACAAAAACGGCAAAGAGCTTACAGAGAAGATCCTTGAATTCATTGGCGCAAGGGCTAAAACCATTCTAACTGATGAAGGGTTCAGGTACGACGAGATTGACGCGGTAATGACACAGGGAAGTTCGGATTACCTTGAACTTTACAGGCGCGCCAGGGCCCTCAACAGTTTCAGGAGCGACGAGAAGTTTTCAGAGCTGCTGCTTGGCTTCAAGCGCATGAACAACATAGTGAACGGCTTCAGGAAGGATAATGCAGCGTATGAACTTAAGTTCAGCGAGGGACTCATGGAGGAGGCTGCGGAGAAGGAGCTGTTCAGTTTTTTTAAAGATAAGTCACAGGAGATCGGCAGGCTGATTTCAGGCAGCAGCTATATTGAACTCTTTCAGCTCATTACAGGCGCGAAACCGGTCATAGACGGTTTTTTTGACAAAGTGCTTGTTATGGATAAACGCACAGAGGTCAGGGACAACAGACTCTACATGCTGGAAAGCATACTGGCAAACTTCAGGGGGCTAATAGATTTTTCAAGGATAAGCGATAAGTAGGATTTATAACCGTCCGCCCCATCCTCCCCATCCGGCGCTTGCGCGCCACCTTCCCCAT
>CAYTSF010000003.1:55540-59067 GCA_964440335.1 uncultured Leptospirales bacterium | reverse complement strand
TATTAGATGCAGCATTGTATTCTGCCTTAACAGCAAATGATGCACGGTCTGTTATGGCGCCTTCGATCGAATCTGAAACATAGGAACATCCTATGCTGAAAAATGCGGTCATTGATGCCAGTAGTATTATTATCCTGTTTTTCATATTTTCCTCTCTTTATATCCTGTAAAACGCGCTGCCCTCAAAAGAGACCTTGTTTGTTGTTTCAACAAGCTTCTTAAGTTCACTTGAGTAGTCATACACCACTTTAGCCTCAAAGCCGTATGATACAAAGTTGGCGTCACATCCAAGTATGAAGCCCCATACGCTGTCACCTGTGCCTGATTCCCTGTGTATTGCTATTGCAGGGTCCCAGTACCAGCTTGCGCCTGTATATATTTTTACAAAGGATGCGCTGTCGTACATTATTTTATAGTTGAGCATACAGTAGAATTCTTTCATGAGAGAAGGATCGATTTTCTCCGCATCGTTCTTTGCATAAATATCCTGAGAGATATACTGCATGGCTGCGAACACGTCAAAATTGAAATTGTCTGTAATCTTCTGTGTTACAAGAAGGTCGAAGATATGAAGTTTCGCTGTGTCCTTTTCTTCGTCGTCCACAGGGGCATCGCCAGTTACTACCCATACAGAGTCGCAATCTTCGTCGTTATATTCACTTCTGTAGCCGTAACCCAGTGTTACCGCAGGGATGTAGGTGTTCTTTTTTGCATCTTCGCTGAACAGTCCTACGAGGTTGGTTACTTCAACGGTTGTGCCGAATGAATCAACTTCCTTCTCTGTGGCATTAACCTGGAGCCCAAGGACGCTGAGTACGTTAGAGCTTATGAAACCGCGGGTTTTGCTGTTGAGAGGATTTGCATAATCCATCTTGCCGTCTGCATCAGGCTGGTATTCCTTGTTGGTAATGATACCGGCATGAAAATATACATACGGTCTCCAGAGGAAGGAGAGGGCATAAATATCGTCAAAAAACTGAGAATGTTTATAGTCTGTTATTGTTTCGCTGCCGCCGTTTTCACGCTCAATATCGATTGTCTTTGTAAGGCCGTAGTGAAAACCTGTTGTTGTGAAAGCCAGCATAAAGGGCATAAGCTCATTGCCTTCGCCGGGGCTGCCGAAAGGAATTGCGAATACCATTGAACCGTAGGTGCGCACAAGGTTCAGGTCGGTTGCTTCATATTTTTTGCTTCCCGCGTTCCATGTATTTACATCGAACCCGTAAACCCAGTTGATTGTACCTGAGATGTCAAAGTAGAAGTTTTTCTCCATGAGATCATCCCATTTTTTTGTAAACAGACCCTGTACTGTCTCTGACCTTGAAACAGCATTGTGCAGGGTAGATGCTTCATAAACTGCCGCATGAGACACACTGCCCATGATTAAAAGCAAAAAAACTGCAAGTAAGAAGTTCTTTTTCATAGTTTTTTACCGTTTGTTAGTTATAGTATTGTTTGAAAAATAATAAGCTTAAACAAAGTTCATGTAAATCTTTTTTTTAGTTATTGAATAATAATCTGGCAAAATTTTATTTTATACTCATAAAAAATTGGTATTCCACAGAAGCTATTGTTCACTGCCCGTCACAGGCTGATAGAGAACATTCAGTTATGTTTTTACCCGTTTATGAATGGTATAACTTTAACGGGAGTTTCAGAAATACTTTTAGTGTAATAATGATATTTTCAATTGCACCGCCAGCTTCGGTAGCGGAGCAATTGGAGCAATTTTTCTGCAAAAGAGTTGAGGGATTAACACTGAAGCGTTTTATAAAATTTGTGATTCTGTCTACGGAGGCAGAAGGTGTCAAAGCGCTCTGTGCTCTGAATTGAGAATTAAATTACATTTCTGGAGTGAAATTTTTGCTTTCAAAAGATACAGAGAGATGGCTTCCGGTTACAAAAAAGGAGGCAGAGGCAAGGGGATGGGAGAACGTTGACGTTGTACTTTTCTCGGGTGATGCGTATGTTGACCACCCGGCTTTCGGGACAGCGGTCATTGCCCGTATTATGGAAAGCCGGGGGCTCAGGGTTGCAATAGTGCCGCAGCCGAACTGGCGCGATGACATGCGCGATTTTAAAAAGTTCGGGAGGCCTGAACTTTTTTTCGCGGTGACTTCGGGCTGCATGGATTCAATGGTTAACCACTACACCGCGAACAGGAGGCTGCGATCCGATGACGCCTACACTCCAGGGGGCAGGTCCGGATTCAGGCCGGACTACGCGCTCCAGGTTTACTGCTCAATACTGAAAGAACTTTTTCCCGATGTACCGGTTGTGGCCGGCGGAATCGAGGCTTCGCTCAGGCGCTTTACCCATTACGATTACTGGTCAGATTCGCTCAGGCCCTCTGTGCTTCATGGAGCGGCACCTGACATGGTAATTTACGGAATGGGTGAAAAGCCCATGATACAGGTTGTGGACTCCGTCAGAGAAAAAAAAAGTATGGCAGACGCCGGGTTAATTGAACAGCTTTGCTTCAGGGTTGCCAGCCGGGAGGAGATTCCTGTAAATAAAAAATGGATGGATGTGTACCTTCATTCGCACGAGGAGTGCCTTGCCTCGAAGAAAAAATTCGCGGAGAACTATGTGCTGAACGAGAAAGCTTTATGTTCATATGAACCGGTGCGCCTGATCCAGAAGTGCGGCAGCGATTACATAGTCGCCAATCCGCCTGACAGGAACCTGACGACACCGGAGCTTGACTCGTTTTCGGATCTGCCATTCACCAGGCTGCCACACCCCAGGTATGATAAAAAAGGGGGCGTACCTGCGTACGAGATGATACGCCACTCGGTGACGACGCACAGGGGGTGTTTCGGCGGGTGCAGCTTCTGCGCCATTACCGCGCACCAGGGGCGATTCGTTGTGAGCAGGTCAGAGGCATCAATTGTAGGCGAAGTTGAAAGGGTTGTACAGATGCCGGACTTCAAGGGTTATGTGTCGGATCTTGGCGGACCCTCCGCGAACATGTACATGATGGAAGGCATGGACAAAGACAGGTGCAGCAAGTGCAAAAGGTTTTCGTGCATATACCCTGTGATATGCGCCAACCTGAACTATGACCACGCGCCGCTCGTGAAGCTTTACAGGAAAGCCTCTGAAGTTGCGGGCGTGAAAAAAATTTTTGTATCCAGCGGAGTGCGCTACGACCTGCTCGTTTCAGGCGACGCAGCAAAGCATAAACTTTATGCCTGCGAGGAGTACATGAAGGAACTTGTGGCAGAGCATGTTTCGGGCAGGCTCAAGGTGGCGCCTGAACATACATCTGACCGCGTGCTGTCTGTTATGCGGAAACCTTCGTATTCGCTCTTCAGGAAATTCAGCGAACGGTTCAGGAAGCTCTCTGCCGAGGCGGGCCTTGACCAGCAGATCGTTCCATACTTCATATCCTCACATCCCGGATCGGGGCTTGAAGAGATGGCTGAACTTGCAGTTGAGACAAAGAGTGACGGGTTTAAACTTGAACAGGTCCAGGACTTTACGCCCACGCCCATGACGCTTTCATCGGTGATTTACTACTGCGG
>CAYTSF010000003.1:36923-55440 GCA_964440335.1 uncultured Leptospirales bacterium | reverse complement strand
CTTAACCTTTTTACGAGGAACTACGTGAAAACAATCTACGGCGGATGCATGTTCGGAGCGGCAGACGGCGTATACATGTTCATGCTGATAAACCTTCTGGGTTCTGAATACATTGTCTGGGACAAATCCTCCAGCATAAGGTTCAGGAAACCGGGCACTGGAACATTATATGCAAAGTTCGAAGTTACGGATGATGACCTTGAAGCCATAAAGTCAGGCCTTAAAGCTGCCGATTCTATGGTGCGGGATTTTAACGTTGAGTTCAGGGACAGTGTAGGCAATGTGTGTTCGGAGATCACAAAGACAATCTATTTCAGGAAAAAGAAAAGGTCATGAACACATCGCATCATACTGCGAGAACCTGAGACGCAGTATGTAGTCCCAGAACCATTTTGTTTCAGCAGGATTGTAACTGAACCAGTAATATTTTCCATCTCCATCAACCCCTGCTGTCAATACTCCATCATGTGAACTGATGATAGAATGAATCTCATCATGTTGAGGCATAAGACCAATTATGGGCATGTCATAAATTTTTGCTACGTCGTGAATACATGGCACGGTGATGCCCTGCTTCAGGCGTGCCCTGAACTTCTGCACCGCAATAAAAACATCATGGCAGAAATCCGAAACATAAACCATGTGCATGCCGCTGCCTGAAATAACCGCAGCGAAGAAGAAGCCGCTGCGTGATACATCCGGTATGTGAACCGGTACATTTTCCAGGGAGGTAATCTCAAGTGAGGAATTGTATTTTATCCGCAGTGCATCAACCTTGATGGCCGGTGAATACTTTTTCAACGTAAGGTAAAAGTTGTAATCAGTATGGTAATTGGGGATAAATACACGGGACTCTTCGTTGAGGATAAAGATAATAAGCCTGCCGCAGCCGGTCGAGGCCAGGTGCTCAATGTGCGAAGAAGCCCGGTCGCTCACAGCGTCCGGGAACGAAGCAGCCCGGCCGTAGAAGAGTGTGCATGACTTCAGTTCGACATAACATTTGTTATTTTCATGTTCCAGGAGGAAGTCGAACCTGTGGCGCCCATAAACCGGTTCGCGTTGAAGCAGACTGTATTCTTCAAGGCCGGGTACTTTGCGGTTTGCAAGAAGTTCTGCAAAGAGTGAATTGGACAGAGATGAGTCAATCATCACGGGGAATCCGTTGCTTATCATGTAGAGTATTTTGTACTGGTACCTGCCGCGCGATTCGGTGAGGAGACATTCGGTGCCGGGAAGAGCGAGTTCTGACATGCGGCCGGTGTTGGGAACATAGACGTTCGTTTCAATGTTATTTATGGTAACTGCTGCGACGAACCTGTTTATGCGGCTGATAAATGTTGCGTGTGTGTACATTGAATTGTAGCGGGGTCTAAGGGGCGGAGCCCCTTAGAAAATGCCCCGCAGGGGCTCCCCTGCGAGTGCGGGACTAAGTCCCGCTACTGCATAATTATTTATCTTTAAATTCGGGTTTTCTTTTTGCGATGAAGGCTTCTACTGCCTCCTGCTTGTCCTCTGAGCTGAAGCAGTATATGGACTGGGCCTGTTCGAACATGAGACCGGCATATGTATTCCCCTCTGCCGCGACGTTGACTCCCCATTTACCGAACCTTATTGCAGCCGGCGGCAGGTTCGCCATTCTCTTCGCGAGCTGTGCTGCCTTGCCTTCAAGCTCTTCAGGTTTAACAAGGTACTCAACAAGTCCTATCCTGTATGCCTCAGCAGCGTCAACCTCTTCTGTACAGAGGATGAGCTTCTTTGCCTGTCCTATGCCCACAAGTTTTGTGAGCCTTGTTGTTCCTGTCTGGTCAGCAGTGAGTCCGAACCTCACTTCGGGAAGGGCAAGGCGCGCACCCTCTGCCGCGATCCTGATGTCGCAGCTCAGCGCAAGTTCAAGGCCGCCGCCGTAGCATATTCCGTTTATTGCGCAGACAACCGGCTGGGGGAATTCCTGGAACCTGCTGAATGTCCTCTGGAGAAAGTTCAGGTGGTCCTTCACGAAGCGCGAGTCAACTGTTTTGAGAAATTCAAGCTCTACGCCTGCCGAGAAGTGTGCGCCCGATGATTTGAGTATGATTGCCCTTACCTGGTTGTCCCATGAGATCTCCTCCTGTATCTGCGCCAGGTTCATGATGACCTCTTTGTTCAGAAGGTTGAGTCCGCTGGGATCACAGAGTGTGATTGTTCCTATAGCGCCTTCTTTGGAATATTTAATTCTTGGCTCGCCCATAAAGTACCTCTTTATTAATATTTGTCAGGATTAAAACAGATTTCTATATGTCTCTGTCTCTGGCAGGTTTGCAGTGTTTGCTTTTTTATTCAAGGAAGAAATATGGTCAGAAGGAGATTTTTATTTTGTACTCTCTGCCCGTCTCATTTGTAACAAGATCTATGTTTTTAAAAAAACGCTGCTCCAGGTTGAACTCAAATGTTGAAAGGAATTTTCTGTAATCGGCGAGTATCATGAACTTTTTTTCAATGGAGAGAATAATTTCAAATTCAGCCAGGTCCGCTGTAATAATAATCTGGGTGCCGTTGTCCCTGATCATTGCGGCAGCATATCTGTTAATGTCAATCGCCTCAACGCTGAGGTGCGCCGCAGCGTTAAGAGAGGCTGCGGCCGAATCAAATACTTTCATGAAATCAACGTTTGACATTCAGTTTGTGTTCCCTGTCTTTTTTTTTCCGCTGAAGAGCCTCTGCCAGTAGGAGAGTTCATCGCCGGATACAACAGGGTTCTCCTTTTCGCCGTTTATTTTTGCAAGCTCCAGTTCCTCTGTGTGTTCCTTGAATACTGCGTTTACATGTTCGGCAAACTTTTCACTCGTTATGTTTTTCGCACTGAACCTGTTTATATAGAATATAATGTCCTTATCTGATGTGACAACTGTTATCATCCTGGGATTGTTGTCTTTTTTAACAAATTGTTTTATGAGGAAGTCTGCTGAGTATTCCAGGGAGTAGTAGACATCCAGTGAGCCGGATTTCTCGTTTTTAATTTCGCTCGAAGGGCCCTTTCTGCCGTCAAATACAACGCTTATGGCGCCTTTTTTTATCTTCTGGTACGCCTTGAGTATTTCAAGGAGCCCGTCCCTGGCGCTGTCAATCTGGTGATAGTACATCTTCGCTTCAAGTTCGGGGAACTTGTAGACCAGGTTGAGTCCGTCAATCAGAAGGGGCATTATGCAGTACCGGCGTTAAATGGTGCCCAGGAAATTTTTTATTCTTTCCATGGCTGTTCTGATATTGTCCATCGATGTGGCGAACGAACACCGTATGTGCGTTTTGCCTGACTCGCCAAAGGCGGTGCCGGGTACAACGGCGACCTTCTGTGTTTCAAGGAGCTTCATTGCAAAGTCCCTTGACGAAAGCCCTGTTGGCGACACGTCGGGAAAGGCATAGAACGCGCCCTCGGGGTAGAGGCATGGGAGCCCCATCTCGTTGAACGAGCTTGCGATGAAATTTCGCCTCCTGGTGTATTCGGCCACCATCTTCTCCACATCCTTGTCGCAGTTTTCCAGCGCCTCGATCGCGGCGTACTGGGAAATTGAAGGGGCGCATAGACCGGTGTACTGGTGTATCTTCAGCATGATGTCCATGATATAGGCGGGCGCGGCCGCAAAGCCCAGGCGCCAGCCTGTCATTGCGTGGGACTTGGAAAAACCGTTGAGAACTATGGTGCGTTCCTTCATCTCTGGAAAGGTCGCTATGGAGACGAAGTCGCGGTCATAGTTGATTGCCGAATATATTTCGTCAGAGATCACCAGTACGTTGCTCTTAATGGCGATCTCGGCAATCTCTTTAAGCAGTTCAGGGGGATACGAAAGCCCCGTGGGATTTGACGGGTAGTTGAGCAGTATGGCCTTCGTTTTGGGTGTAATCGCCTTTTTGAGTTTCTGCGGGTCGATCTTGAATCCGTCACTGAAGAGGGTCTGGATAATTACAGCCACGCCGTTGAGCATCTCGATGTTGGCAGCGTATGAGACGTAGCAGGGTTCAATGACGATTACCTCGTCGCCCGGATCGATGATGCTGCGCAGAGTGAGGTCAAGGGCCTGGCTTACGCCCATGGTTACGAGGATTTCGGTTTCGGGTACATATGAGAGTTTATATTTGTTTTTCAGGTATTTTGAAATGAGCTTGAGGAGATCGGGTACTCCGCGGTTTGGGGTATAGTGGGTGTACCCCTCTTTGATGGATGCGATTCCGGCCTCGGATATTCTCCATGGTGTTTCAAAGTCAGGTTCACCAACACCCAGAGAGACGCAGTCTTTCATTGAATAAACTATGTCAAAGAATTCCCGGATTCCTGAAGGTTTCAGGTTTTTGCCGGATTCGGATACAAGTATTGAAGGGTCGCTGCTTTTTGCCGGATTTTTCAAGGAGTGCTCCGTGTATTTATAATTTAGTTGAAAGCCTGATAAAACTCTCACTGTTCATGGTATTTTTTTTCAAAAAGAAACTTTCTGTTTCTGTTGTATACGGGAAAAGGGCAACAAAAAAATCCTCAACTCCGCTTTTTTTTAGATTTTCCGTGAACATGTCAAAAAGCGCGCTGCCAATACCCCTGCGCCTGAACTTTTCCTTAACAAGTAACCACTGCAGGCATGCGCTCTTTCCTTCCACCGTGCCGATGATAAATCCCGCGACCTCTTTTTTGCGCGCGGCAGTGAACGCGACAACGTTGCCGGCAAAGAGCGCAGCCAGTTTTTCCGCACTCCAACTGTCAGGGAGTGCTGCAAATGCGGCATCATCTCGGCCCATGAGGTACATGGCGTGGAGCTGTGAAAGTTCGGTTCTGCGGATAATGAGTCCGGGTATGTTCAGCTTCATGGACGAACAAGCCTTAGAAAGTTTTCTGTTACAGCCTCTTCGACTTTTGACACAGGGAGTTTTTTCAGGTCAGCAATGAACCTGTATGTGTGCATCACATTCTCGGGCACGTTGGGCCTGCCACGTACCGGGACAGGCGCAAGGAATGGTGAGTCTGTCTCCATGAGCAGGCTGTCCAGTGGAACATAGGCAGCTGCGTCATGAAGCTCAACCGCCGCCTTGTACGTCAGGTTGCCGGCAAATGATATCATGAAGCCCATGTCTATGACACGCTTTGCCACGGCAGAGTCTCCGGCGAAGCAGTGCATGATCCCTTTTGATGCATTTTTGTTTTTGAGTATCTGGAGCCCCTCGTCCATGGCGTCGCGCAGGTGTATGATGAGCGGCAGTTTGTGCTGCATGGCAACATCGATCTGGTATTCAAAGGAGCGTATCTGCATCTCGCGGGGCTGGTGCATGCGGTAGTAGTCAAGGCCGCATTCGCCGATCCCCAGGAGGAGGCGGGAAGTTTTTTGTGCCATTGATTCTGCGGTAAAGTTTGAAAGAAAGTTGAGGTCCTTCTCTTCGGCTTTAGACGAAGGGTGTATGCCCAGGGTGTAAAATATGCCGCTTTCGCTGTTGCGTATGGCAAAGTCGCGGGACCATGCAAAACCTTTGGGTTCAATGGAGACCTGCACAGCATATTCAATGCTGTTGAACTTCAGATTTTTTATAATCTCCGGTTCAGAGGTCCCCTTCTGTTCAAGTATCATGTCAAAGTGCGCGTGAGAATCGAGTATCATGATGTTACCTTTTTATGCTCGCTGTTATATGGCACAGTACCCGCTGGTACATTGTGGTCTATTATTGCCGGGGCATGAATCCTGTAAAGGAAATTAATGGCAAAGGCAGGGCTGACGGGGAGTGGGATGAACCCCTTGCAGGCATGGATCTTCTTTTTTTTATGGAACCGGTTTATGCAGGCGCGGGGCAGCTACCATTGAGTCCACGAATACAAGCCGCGAGCCGGGCTTTGCCGCGCAGCGGTAAAGCCCGGCCGGTGAAATTTTTATTGAAAATATACTCACGGGCAATAGTATGTCACTACGTTTTATAACAGGGGAAGTAATGGATATTACGCAATGTTACAGGCTGCTGAATGTCGAGAGCTCTGCCAGCAACGAGGATATATCGAGGGCATTCAAGGCCCTTGCGCTCAGGTACCATCCTGACAAAAACCCGCAGAACAAAGAATGGGCAAATGAACAGATGACCATGCTCAACACCGCCTACTCATCTGTTATGAGCTACAGGTTCAGGAGCGAGAACGCGGCTGATGCCAGGAACGACAATGCCGGCAGGCAGGAGAAGCCGGAGGAAAGCCCGCATTACAGGCCGGCAGACAAACCGGACAGTGCCGAGAAAGATTTTACAGCTACCGCGGCACACCTATATGAGGAAAAGATACACGACGATCTTGTGGCCCGTTTTATCAGGATCAGGGAGGACGCGAAGGATTCACTGTACAAATACTTTCAGTACGGGCTCTACAACTTTCACCGGAGAGAGGATGTAAAGGGTGAGGGCATGTACAGGAGGATTGTACTTACCCTGCGCAAATCATACCACAGGCTGAAAAAACTCGGCGAGATGTCCGGCGACAGGGAGATGCTTGAACACTTCGCGGTTTTCGGCAGAATGATCTTTGACTTTTACAGATCTTCGGAGTGCCTGAACATTATTGATTCATACAAAGACCAGTACGAGGTCGATGCATGGAGGATGTACCGCAAAGGGGACGAGCTTCTGCACCAGGCCCACAGGGAACTTTTCTTTGACAGGCACAACAGGGGCTACCTGAACAAGTCCAAAGTCATACCTGACCTTGTTGACGCTGAGAACGTGTTTAAAAAGACCCTGAGGGGCTACCCCGACTCATCGTGGGCGGTTGAAACCGCAATCAAGCTTGAATACATCAGTTCACTCAAAACATACTACGAACTTTTTTTCACCGGCGAATAGCACCGGTAACGCAGCCCCATGATGAAACATTTTGTTAAAACTAATGCTGTCATGAAATTTCTTCTGGTATTTGCCTTATTCTCTTCAGCTTCTGCCTGTTCATCCCCCGCCTATAAAACTATTGACTCAGAAGGCAACACGTCCCTGCACTACGCCGTGTTATATGAAGATACTCTACGGGTGAGGGAACTCATCAGCAGGGGCGATGATACCAATGCTGTAAACCTTTACGGAGTTACGCCCCTGCAGTGCGCCGCCTATGTCAACAACATTGAGATTATGGAGCTTCTTGTGGCAGGGGGCGCGCGCACCAATTACCTGCAGCCGGAAGTTATTGACTACCGCAGCCTGGACATGCCGCTCAATATCCGCATCTTCCCTGAGGAGAGGCTCAACTTCTTTCTTACCTTTGACGCAGGGAGCGACAACAGGAACCTGGACTACATTTTGTCAACGCTGAAGCGCTACAGGATTGTCGCCACGTTTTTTATCACGGGGCAGTTCATGCTGAAGTACCCCGATGATGTGCGCAGGATCGCAGCCGAAGGCCATGTAGTGGGCAACCATACATTTTCACACAAAGCTTATTATCGCAACGCTGAGCGCCTGCTCGATGAGCTGTATGTGACTGAGTGCATCTACAGGCAGGTCACGGGAAAAGAGATCACAAGGATCTGGCGCGCGCCATACCTGGGGCACCTGGGCAGGCCATGGATGCTCAGGGCTGCGGAGAGGCTGGGCTATAGGCATGTTGATGTTGCCATCTGTACTGCTGACTGGGTGGGTCCCGGCAGCGCCGGGTATGTTTCAAATGAAAAGTATATTGCATCCTTCAGGAAGAGGCTGGGCCGGAAGAAGTCATCTTTTCACGGCAGCATTATGCTCATGCATGCAGGAGCTTTCAGGAAGGAGCGGAAGGACTTTGTTTATGCACTTGACGA
The DNA here is from genome assembly GCA_964440335.1 of uncultured Leptospirales bacterium. Taxonomy (GTDB): domain Bacteria; phylum Spirochaetota; class UBA4802; order UBA4802; family UBA5550; genus JAAYBQ01. The sequence continues at coordinate 47,668 of CAYTSF010000003.1, read as the reverse complement.
TGTGATCAGGTCGCTCATGGGCGCGGGTTATGTTTTTGACAACTGCGGAAGGTTCGGGTACAGCGAGTGATGAAAAGTTCAATATCGATTTGACAATCTGGCACAGTAATTGTATATGACTTGATGTTAAAGGTATTTTTTTAAGGATCAATACATGAAAATCAACGAAAGCGATTCCCCAATATACGCAGAGGTAAACCTTGAGGCATTCAGGCATAATCTTGCGGAGGTAAAACAGCTCCTTTCAGGGAACACAAAGGTCATGGCAGTGGTCAAGGCCGATGCATACGGACACGGCGCTGACATACTGGCGCGCGAGGCCGAACAGAACGGCGCTGACTGCCTTGCCGTGGCACGCATGAACGAGGCTGTACGGCTTCGCAACGCGGGCGCAAAGAGCCCCATGCTCCTCTTTGATAACTGTGAGCCCGAATCCGCTGCTCGGTACATAGAGCTGGACATCAGGCCCACGATCAACAGTTCGGCAGAGGCAGGCGCTTTCTCAGCTGCAGCGGTTTCAACCGGCAAAACTCTGAAGGTACATGTGAAGGTGGACACCGGCATGGGGAGGCTGGGGTTCCTCTCTGACCAGGTGGTTTTTAACTGCAACGGGTCAAGGCTGGCTGATGAAATAGTACGCATCTCGAAACTCCCCGGCATTTTTATTGAAGGAGTCTACTCCCACTTCGCCAGCGCTGATTCCGCTGACAAGACCCATGCGTGCAGGCAGCTCGCCATGTTTAAAGAGCTTACAGATGAACTCACCGCGCGCCTGGATGCGAAGCCTTTATTCCACATTGCAAACAGCGCGGCAATCATGGAGATGCCCGAATCCCACATGGACATAGTCCGTCCAGGTATTATGCTGTACGGCATATATCCTTCGAAAGAGGTAGACCGCAGCAGGGTGAAACTGCAGCCGGTGCTCTCATTCAAGTCAAAGGTTATACACATAAAAAAAGTCGGGCCAGGTTTCTGCGTGAGTTACGGGTCAACATTCGTAACCTCCAGGGAGACTGTCATTGCGACAGTGCCCGCAGGCTATGCAGACGGCTACAACAGGCTCCTGTCATCCAGGGGTGAAATGCTGGTGCGGGGCAGACGCGCGCCCATACTCGGCAGGGTGTGTATGGACCTCACCATGATCGATGTTACAGACATTCATGGAGTTTCCCTGCACGACGAGGTTGTGCTCATCGGTTCACAGGGAAGTGAAGATATTTCCGCAGAGGCAATCGCGGACATGACCGGAACAATCGGCTACGAAGTGCTCACATCAATCTCACCAAGGGTACACAGGCTCTACACGAATTAGCATTCATATGTACCGGCGAAAAATTTTTTTGGTGGAGCAGGCTACTGGAAGAATGGTAACTGGACCGGGCTTGATAATTCGGGGCATATAAACTCAGTAGTTGTAGTCCCCCGTAGGGAGTAGTATTTTATGAAAAAAAGAATTCTCTTCACCATATGCTTGGCACTGCTTGCATCATGCACCCATGAGAAAAAGGAATTCAACCCTCTGCAGGTGATCGTAGCTTCGCCTTCAGGCGCGGCAATGCATGAATCCCCGGAGAATGGCAGCAGGGAGCTTTGTGTGGTGCCGTATAAAACTGAAATTACAGCAGTTGATGAGAAGGCAACTTCCGGCGAAGAGAAGAATACGGAGGACTACTGGTACCAGGTTACATTCATGCAGCATAAGGGATGGGTGCTGCAGGAACAGGTTGCAACAAGGGAGGAGTTTGCCAGGCAGCAGTTTCAGCAGGCTGTATGCTCATTTATTGAAGACCCGTTTATGCTCAAGATCGACATGAGGGTTGGGGATAAAAAAGGGTCAATAACCAGTATCTTTGTTTCGAAGTTTGGCGACCCCGTAAAAACTGTGACAGAAAAGATTGCCAGGAGTAAAATCGATAACCTTGACCTTGTGAAGCTTTATTTTCCCGGCATGGAGGTACGGATTATCCGTAATAACATGGAACGCCGGGAGCTGCTGCAGCAGGTCATTGTCACAGGTGATAAGGCGTGTATGAAGTTTAAAATCACTTTCAGTAAAAAGAAAGAGGATATCATCGCTGTTTTCGGTGAGGCCGATGTGAATTCGGAAGACAGGCTCATTTACAGCTGCGGAAAGTTTCCTGGTGAAAGCGTTGAGTTCAGGTTTGGCAAAAAGGGGTTACAGGGAATTACTCTCCACTGTTATGTTGACTGACAGTGTGGATCCCGCGCAAGGTGTGGAGGCGTTACCACGCAGCGCACCTGTTGCCGGATGTGTGAGCGCCATGTTCAGATGTTCAACTTTAAAGTAATATTTGCCTTGATTTTTTTATGAATTAATATTGACTCATTCATGGCGTATATTTTTCTGTTCATGGATGCTGAAAAGATTATACTTTTTCAGTTATAATCCCTGAATATATGCCCCCGCCGCCTTCGGCGGCGGGGGCAATAGAGTTTTATTTTTTAATAAAAGTAAGGGAATTAATACTGATACTTTTCAGCTCCGGGAGAAAATCATGATCGAAAACGGAACAAAAAAAGAGATAAACTACCCGGCTGAAATAATCTTCAAGTCGATCTTCCGCAACAGCCCATACACCATGGAGAGCATCAGGAATATTCTTTCTGAAAGCTCAATTCCGGGAGAGGTGGCGCACAGGGAGAGTTCGGGCGGGAAATTCATTTCGTACACCATAACTGCCGTTTTCCCTTCAGAGGACGTGCTGTACAACACCTGTTCAAAGATCACCACGCTTGACGGCTACATGTCGATGTTCTGACAAAAAAAATAAATGGATCAGACAATGAAATATACACACTGCGTTCCGGAAGTTCCAAGCATTAACGCCGGTCATGTCATAAGCCTCCTGGAAGCCTGGGTGAGGCCCGGCGCGAAGGTGCTCGACATCGGCTGCGGTTCCGCCGAGCTGAGCTTCTTCATGGAGAAGAAGGGTTACAGCTACTTCAACATAGACATCGGCGATTTCAGGGAATTCCCCACAAAGCACTTTGCCCTGTACGACGGGCAGAAGGTTGACTTCCCGGATTCAGGCTTCGAGCTTGTGTCGCTTAATTTTGTGCTGCACCACGTACCCAACGAGAAGAAGGAATTCCTCATAAGGGAGGCCATGAGGGTAAGCAGCAGGTATGTTTTCATACTTGAGGATACTCCCCGCAATTTCCTGGACAGGATGATTTCAAATTACCACGGCTGGTACTTCAGGCGCAAGATCAGCAGCACTGAAAGTTTCGGTTTCTATTCGCAGGGGGATTGGGAAAAACTCTTCGCGGGAATGAACTTCAAGGTTGCCAGGTCACAGCGCCTGAGCAGGTTCTGCCGCAGGAAGAGGGAGCCCTATGCCAGGAGCCTCTTTGTTTTAGAGAAATAGATTTACTTCATCTCCTGCTCCTGTTTCTTTTTCTTTATACCGGCCTTGAGCATGAGCAGGAGCCCTATGATGGCCCACACCAGGGTCCTGAGCCTCCTTATAAATCCAATGGAAACTCCGAGCGCAGTGGGGAACCCCAGGAAATATAATCCCAGCGCGTATGATCCTTCGCTCACACCGATGTTTGCAGGTATGAAGAACGCGGCCGCAGTAAGTATGAATCCGAATATGTAGATAAACATCGCGTCGGATACTGTGAAACCGAACTCCGGATTGATGAACCTTACTATGAGGTATATCTCAAGTGTGGCGACTATGAGTATGCCGAAGTAGTGAAGCAGAAGGCATGCAATTATCCGGTTCCGCTTTGCCCGGTTGTTCAGAATGAGCTTTATCTCGTCATCGAGTACGCGGATGTGTTTCATCCTCTCCTCTGTGATGAATTTCTTTTTAATGAATCCGGGGGTCTTGACGATTATGTATTCCAGTATCCCTTCGCTCTGTTTCTTCAGAATGACGAGGCAGATGGCAAAGAGTAAAAGTATTAAGGCCAGGCTTATCAGGGTTGCTGCAAGCGGCAGGTTCAGTACAAAGATGCTGGTTATAATTCCGGTAAATACTATGAGTACATTGCTCAGGGTGTGGATGGTCCTGTCAAGGAACACGGTGGCAAGGCCGGTTTTCATGGGGACTATCTCCCTGATGTAGAGGGCCTTGAGAGGTTCACCTGCCAGAGCGCCAAGTGAATTGATGAACGAAGTTGAATCGCCGGCAATGCGGGCCGCGAAAATTTTAGGGAAGTACCTCCATGGTATATGCGTCGGGAATAAAACCCACCAGCCCAGGGCCAGCATGAGGTGCGAAACGATGTGTATGGAGACTATGGTCCAGAACTGCCAGCCCAGCCTGATTATGTTATCGATGATAGGCCTGATGCCCATGGTCTTGAAGCAGAGCAGGAGTATGACGATTCCTGTAAGAAGGAAGACCATGTTCGCTGCGGAAAACTTTTTTTTGTCCTTTTTCATTCAGTTACCCTGACCTGTTCTGTGCCCGGCCTGCAAGTGCGCCCGTGCTCCAGGCAAACTGCAGGTTGTATCCCCCGCTCTCGCCGTCAATATCAAGCAGCTCGCCCGTAATGTAAAGACCTTTTATCAGCTTGGATTCCATTGTATCAGGGTCCACCTGAGTTACATCAACTCCGCCTGACGCGGCAACAGCCTCGCTGAAGCCCCGGCTTTTACCGGGTGTTATCCTGAAGTCCTTCAGCGCGGCGCAGATTTTATTCCTCTCCTCTGCTGCGAGACTGCCGCAACGTGAATGAGGATCAATCCCGGACATTTCAAGTATGACATCAGGCATCCTCTCTTTCAATATGCCCAGCATTGCGAAAGAGAGCTTCCTCTGCGCATCGGATGTTATTGTATTAAATAATTTTTTTAAGAAAGCCATGTCCTGGTCCGGAAAAAAATCCAGGGAGATTTCAGGATTACCTCCGGAGAGCTGCGCTTCAATGACTGCGCGCGATACCTTCAGGCTTGCAGGCCCTGATATACCATATGCAGTGAAGAGGAGTTCGCCTGTTGATGTTGCGACAATTTTATGCTTTACCAGGACTTTAACTTCGCAGTCCCATTTTATCCCCTGCAATCTGTGCAGCGCCCTTGAAGTAATGTTAATCGGGAGAATTACCGGGTGCGGGTCATATACCTTATGTTTCATGCTTGCGGCAAGTTCGTAGCCCGCGGTTGACGCGCCCAGTGAAGGATGGGCGCAGCTGCCGCATGAAAGAATGACAGAATCGAAAAGCTCCTCGTCCATGCCGGCTGTAACAAGCCTGAACTTGCCGCTGTGTGGAATAATTTTGTCTATCCTCCTGTGTACCCTTACCTCAACGCCGCGCCTTGCCAGTTCGTATTCAAAAATTTTTGGCACAACCGAGGCCTGCAGCGATGCAGGAAACAGTTTGCCATCATCCTCTTCGATAAACGGAATGCCTATTGATGAAAAGAAATCAACCGTGTCCTGGACTGAAAAGTTTTCAAGGACACGCAGTGCGAAGTCTTTGTTGCGGCCGTTGTAACCTGCCCGGTCAGCATTGACGTTTGATATGTTGCACCGGCCGTTCCCTGTCACAAGGAGCTTGCGCGCGGCCTTTTTCTCTTTTTCAAAAAGCACGACGCCGCATGTTTCCGAAGCGAACCATGATGCCATGAGGCCCGATGCGCCGGCTCCGATTACTGCCACTCTTTTTTTTGATCCGGGTCTGTCCATGAAGGGGCTTTGCCGGCTAAAGGTTCACGGCAATGACTGTAAGGTCATCCATGAGTTCGTTGCCGGGGGAGTTGTCCCGTATGGCGTTTCGCAGGATATTGAGTATGATCTCAGCGGGCTGGTTAATGTTGTTTTTCAGGATGTCAGAAATTTTTTCGTAGCCAAGGTCCAGGTCTTCGCCGTCATCGCCGAGAGATTCAACAAGGCCGTCAGTGAAAAGCAGCAGCAGGTCCCCTGGTTCATAATTCACCGAGGTTTCGGTAAAAGCTGCATTTTTAACAATGCCCAGGGGTTTTCCGGAAACGTTGAGAAGTTTAATTTCTCCTGAACTTCTTTTAACAAGCACCTGTTCGTTGTGCCCTGCGGAGCTGTAGGTGATGGTTTTTGATGCGGTATCTATCAGTGTATAAAACACCGTTACAAACATTCCGTATTCAGATTCATCGACAATAAATAAATTTGACCCGTGCAGCAGCTTTGCCGGAGTGGGGTCGTTCTGTATGCCGAACTTTATTATGTTCCTGACGGTGCCGGTAAAGAGGGCGGCGGGGATTCCCTTGCCAGCCACGTCAGCAACAAGCAGGCCGCACCTGTTACTGTCTATCACGAAGAAGTCATAAAAGTCTCCTCCAATCTCCTTGGCCGGTTCGTAGAGTACAGAGATGTTCATGTTACAGAACACATTGGGTATCCTGGCAAGGTTGCGGCGCTGAATTTCAGATGCAATGTCGAGCTCCTGCTTCAGCTTGCGGCGCCGCTCCTCGTCGCGCCTGTCAACGTATGTCCGGTAAACGCCCGCTATGTGTGTCCCCAGTGCCGAGAGAACATGAAGTTCAAACTCGTCAAAGAGGCGGCGGTTTGTCTTGTCGGTCAGGTTGATCACACCGATTATGCTGTTGTTGTAGTAGACCGGCACTGATACAAAGGCATGCGAGCTGTAGGCAGCCTGTTTCTTTTTAAGCCATTCGGGGATATCGGTGCGGACATCCCGCACGTTCATGGGCTCGCCGGTTTTAAAGACGTACGAGGCCACTGAATCTTCAGGTACAGGTGAGCCCACAGGTATTGCCGAACCGTGTATGGCCGCGATCTCCAGCCTGCCGGTTTTTTCATTGTAAAGTATAAGTGAGCCGCGTTCGACCTGTAGTGAATTCGAGAGTATGGTTATTGCCCGGTGAAAAAAATCCGTATCGCTCTCCGCAAGAGACGCGGCCCTTGAAAGCTCAAAGAGTGCGTTGAGTTCTTCAACGCGTTTTTTCAGGTCATCATAGAGCATGCGGCCGGTAATGGCATGCGCCGAGATCATGGCAATTATTTCTGCCAGGGAGACATCGGTGTCAGTAAAACTTTCTGCTGAGTTGGAGTTTACAACCTCCAGCACGCCCACAAACTCATCGCGGGCCATCATGGGTACGCAAATGAGGTTCCTGGTATTGAATCCCGTAGCCTTATCAACACCATCAAAAAAATGTATGTCAGAAACTGCATTGTTAATCATGAGGGTCTTTCTTGTTTTAAAAACCTCCCATGCTATGCCTGAGTTTGAGGGGATCCTCTCGCCCAGCATACGGTTCATGCCCTCGTCAGTTGTCGATTTGAAATACAGCTGGTGGTCGTCTTTGTTGTACAGCAGCAGGGAGCTGGCCTCACTTTTTATTACCCTTGTCGCAATGCTGACAATGGAATCGTAAAGTTCATCGAGATTTTTCCTGGGTGTAATTTCCTCGTTAATCAGGAATATTACAGAAAAATTAATGGGAGATGTTTCGTCCAATAATCCCGCTCCTTTCAGAAAATAGGTTTGTAGTCAAACCTGTGTATGGCATTGATAAACCTTATGGTATGGGTCTGCTGCCGTATTACGATTGAACTTGTCTTGGCTCCGCCCGAAATGTACTGCACGCCCGGCAGCATTACACCATCGGTGACCCCTGTTATTGAAAGAAGGATGTCGTCAGTTTTTACCAGGTCGCGTATTTTGTAAATCCTGTCGGCGTTACCGCGTCCCAGGTTCTCGGCGATGGTCTTTTCAAAATAATCGTTGTAATAGATCTTTGCCTGCATGTCGCCTCCCAGGCACTTGAGCCCTGCTGCCGCTATGACTCCCTCCTTGGCCCCGCCCACGCCCATAAAAATATCAATGGCCGAATCCTCAATGGAGGTAGAGATTACACCCGAGATGTCGCCGTCGGTTATGAATTTTATCCTGGCGCCTGTCTTGCGTATCTCTTCAATAAGTTCCATGTTGATGTCTCTGTCCAGTACACATACCGTGATGTCTTCAATATACTTATCTTTTGCGCGGGCGACACGTTTTATGTTTATGTGGGGAGGTTCATTGATGTCAATAACACCCTTTGATTCAGGGCCCACTGCTATTTTATGCATAAGGCAGGGGGGGACTTTCATGAACGCGCCCTTGCCGCCGATCGCGACAACCGAGATGGAATTATGGCCGCCAGTTGCGCATGTTCTTTTACCCTCCAGTGGTTTTGCCGCGATATCCACCGCGGGGCCTTCACCGGTTCCTGCCTTTTTGCCGTCGCATATATTCAGGTCCTTGTTGGCCGCGCCGATTATTACCTCGCCATCGATGTCCATGGTCTCCAGGAGTTTCCACATGGCACTGTCCGCGGAATTATAACAGAGTTCATCATCCCCCTTTCCCATATACCTGCTGGCATAGAGCGCGGAATATTCAGTAAGCCTTGTAGCCTCAAGTATGAGGTTTCTGTTCATAGGTCCTCCGGGTAATAACCTGAATAAGGAGTGGAACTGTCATAATAATTTGATGAAAACATATTTTCAACACATTTTCATGCAGTAAAATACATCACCGGTTAAAGTAAGTCAGCGGAAGAGATATTTTTTACTTTTACAAAAAAGAATTTTTGCCCATCCCTGCATGAAGTTTTTTATTGACTGTTTAATGCTGTCTTTATATAGTTATGTGACATAATAAAATAGGGGTATCTCTGTGAAAAAAACACTCATGGTCATTGGCGGCGGTCTGCTTCAGGCTCCGGTCATCAGGACGGCGAAGAGGATGGGATGTCAGGTAATAGTTACGGACTATAATCCTGAGGCCATAGGTATGAAGGATGCGGACATTCCGATCATCATGAGCACAAGGGACATACAGGGGTCTGTGAGGATCGCCAAACGGCAGAACGAGATCACTCCCATAAGCGGCGTACTCACAGTGGGCACTGACGCGTCCATGACTGTCGCGGCAGTGGCTAATGCCCTAAACCTCCCCGGCATCAAGTTTGATGACGCAGAGGCTGCCACGAACAAGATCAAGATGCGCATGCGCTTCAAGGAATTCGATGTTCCATCCCCGGCATTCCTTCCGGTCTGGTCGCTTTCGGACGCTAAGAAGGCTTGCAAGATACTGGGGTTCCCCCTTGTGATGAAGCCCAGCGACAATATGGGCGCGCGTGGAGTTATAAGGATCAATAACGCAAACGAGGTTTCGGACGCTTTCAAGTTTGCAAAGAGCGCATCGCCAAGCGGCGAGCTTATCATTGAGCAGTTCATGGAGGGGCCCGAACTTTCCATTGATGCCATAATCTTTAACAATGAGATAACAATAACTGGCGTTGCGGACAGGATCATTGAGTACCCGCCGCACTTCGTGGAGACCGGGCACACGATGCCCTCATCGCTTCCTGCTGACGTTCTTAAAAACGCCTGCGACGTGATGAAACAGGGGATCCGTGCCCTGGGGCTCTCTTCCGGCGCAGCAAAGGGAGACATCAAGGTAACAAAGAACGGAGCAATGATCGGTGAGCTTGCGGCAAGGCTCTCGGGCGGTTTCATGTCGGCATATACATATCCCCTCTCATCTGGCGTTGATTTAATGAAAGCTATGGTCGAGGTTGCACTTGGCGAAGAACCGGGCAACCTGGAGCCTGTACTCAACCGCGTGTCAATTGAGAGAGCAATAATTGCCAGGCCGGGAACTGTTAAAAAAATACTGGGTCTTGAGGATGCGCTTAAAGTTCCAGGGATCGAACATATATTCCTGAACATAAAAGAGGGCGACAAGATTGTCATGCCCACGTCCAACGTGGAGAAGCACGGCAACATCATTGCCGTAGGCGATGTGCTGGCAGACGCAGAGGCAGCAGTGGCGAAGTGCATGGGCCTGCTTAAAATTGAAACCACAGACCTTTCTGAAATCACCATGAAGCTCATCCAGGAGCAGGCGCGCGAGAAGTTCAAGAAGCTCTGCTACGTTTGTAAAACCTGTGACGGGGTAAACTGCGCGTCGGGCGTCCCCGGCATGGGGGGAACCGGCACAGGTGAATCCTTCCGTAGAAATACGCAGTCTCTCAGGAGATACAAAATTGTAACAAGGCTGATTCATGAAACAAGGGAGCCCGATACCTCGTCGGAACTGTTCGGCAAAAAAATATCCATGCCGGTCATGGCCGCGCCCATAACAGGTGCGGTGACGAACATGGGCGGCGCTATCGAGGAGCTGGACTACAACAACGCCGTGGTCTTTGGATGCAGGGAGGCCGGGACGATCGCCTTTGTCGGTGACGGAGCAACTCCCGAGAAATACAAGATAGGGCTTGATGCAATAAAGTCTGCGGGCGGCTGGGGAATCCCCATCTTTAAGCCGAGACTTGACAACGAAGAGATAATTAAAAGGATCAAAGCAGCGGAAGATGCCGGTGCGCTTGCAGTGGGCATGGACATCGACGCAGCAGTATTCAAGACCATGGCTATGAGGAACCAGGCCGTGGCGCCCAAGAGCGTCAGCGAACTGAAGGAGCTGAAGGCAGCGACAAAGCTTCCCTTTATACTGAAGGGTATCATGAATCCGCGTGACGCAGAGATGGCCATACAGGCCGGGATGGATGGTATCATTGTGTCAAACCACGGCGGCAGGGTGCTTGACGAGATGCCGGGGTCCATGGATGTCCTCGAAGAGATTGTCAAGGTCGCTTCGGGCAGGCTTACGATCATGGTAGACGGCGGGTTCAGGGACGGTGTGGATATAATCAAGGCGCTGGCCCTTGGCGCGCAGCATGTTCTCATAGGCAGGCCTGTTGCAATCGCAGCTGT
>CAYTSF010000003.1:8477-36823 GCA_964440335.1 uncultured Leptospirales bacterium | reverse complement strand
TGGCCCTTGGCGCGCAGCATGTTCTCATAGGCAGGCCTGTTGCAATCGCAGCTGTTGGTATGGGGATTGAAGGAACAGCATTTTACTTCAACCAGGTAAGGGATGAACTGCAGAAGGCCATGCTGCTCACAGGATGCGCCAGTATCAGGGATATTTCACGGGACATTGTTATGGCGCTGTAAGAAGGAGGATTATTATGAAATTAATAAAAAACATCCTGGCTCTCATGATTCTTTTAATATCCCTTGTTCCGGCAGCAGGACAGATAGAACCTGTGCCGGAAGACATTATTCAGCAGATTTATAACTATGATTATCCGGTTGATTTAAAGCAGACAAAATACCTGACAATAAGGGGCGAGAACCTGGATGAACTGAAAAACATGAAGCCCGGTGATTACAAAAACCTCGAAGCGCTGATCATCGAGTTTAATGAAGATCCCGCTGCCTCAGATGACGTTAAAGAAAAGAAAATTGTAACGGTTGAAAAAAAGCTCGGTAACCTTGCATGCTTGCGCAATTATCCTTCACTAAAATACCTGGTTCTGCACGTGGGGGTCTTTCTTTTTATCAGGTCTACAGATAACCTTCCATATAACAGCAATGATAAATCCATCCAGGAGAAGGCTGACCGGCTCAACCTGGAAAGACTGAATGCCCGCTTCGGCAAAAAAATTTCCGGAATGCTGAAGCAGACAAAAATAAAAGTTTATGCATACAACTGGGGATGGTGAGTTTATTTATCCTGCGTGAGACTGAATATCCGGTTACCATCAGCTGTAAAATACAAGGAGCAATTTGCATCAACTGCTATCTCTGCTGATTCACTATATCCTGGCAGCGATGTCCATTTCTTTATGCCGGAAGAATTATACATGACAATAAACATGTTATACTTTTCGTACATGCCCCTGTAGATTCCATCAAATGAAGCAGGTATTTCAGTAAATCCGCAAATGTAAATATTATTGTATTTATCAACTGCAATGGACTGGTAAACGCTTCCTGAATCAAATTCCGATAACCATAATTTTTTACCGGCAGAACTGTATTTAACCAGAAAAGTGCGGCGCGTGCCTGTTGCTGCATGGCCGTCAAGGCTGCCGTCGGTATATCCTGTTACATAAACATTACCTTCGCTGTCAGTTTTTATACCGGTTGATTCATCGTCCAATTCCGAAGAGAGAACCTGTGACCATTCACTCTCCAGTGCTGCATTGAACTTCCTCACATAAATATCTTTTGTACCGGTACTGCCAGTACTATCATTTGTTTTTTTTAGTACCGACACACCTGTAACATAGATGTTTCCCTTGTTATCAACAGCCAGCCCTGTCTGGTATCCACTGCCTGTAAAATCATAGTTCCGTGTCAGCAGAATATTTCCATCGGCATCGTACCTGCTTATGAAGAAGTGGCCTGAACTGTCATTTATAATCCCCGAGACGCAGAGGTTGTTTTCCTTATCGATTGCCATGTATGAATGATCGGAATAGAGAGGGCTTCCCTCTTTCGAATCGATCTGCCTGGACCATAATTTCTTCCCGGAGGAATCGTACCTGATTATGTAATTTTTATATTCCTTGTCGCTTCCTTCGGGAACCAGTTCAGCAGTGTTGACATAGACATTATTATTCTCATCAGTCACAATTCCGTAAAAAAGATCTTCATTTTCAGAAGCAATCTGTATGACCCGCTTCCTGTTGCCTGCATGGTCGTATTTCAATAGATAGATGTCACCTTTCCCCGCGTGTTTGTAGCCGTAACATCCGGTTTCAGTTGAATACACTATGTAAATATTTTTGCAGCTATCAACTGTTATGCTGTTGATGTAATCGTCATGGGACTTTTCCAGGAGCAGGGGCCACTTTTCATCCGGCCCACTTTTTGTAATCTCATCGTATACCGGTTCAAAAAAAGCGCCGAATATGTATCCGGTTGTTTTATCATCGAACTGCAATTTATACCAGGAATGAGTCCCCCATGGTTCAATTCTCTCTTTATCGGATTCAGACAGCACCTGCGCTCCGTCAAACTCATACGGGAAACCTGTGGTGAATAAAACCTTCCCGTTAATTGAAGCTTTATCGCGAACATTAACATTGAAAGCTCCGATGCTGGCGTATCTGCCGGTACGCGGCTTACCCGGACTGAACCTGCGGTTATAATACCCGCTTTTCAGAAAAGGGAATCTCTCCAGTTTGAACTGTTTTTCAATATCATAAGTGTGCAGATGAAAGGGATAATCGGGCAACCGGTCTTTAATCTCAACATTGCGGCAGTTCTGCGATAATGCAATGTCAGAATCGCATACACGCTGAGTAATCCTGGAAGATGTTTTTACCGGACTGCCGTTTTTTATATATGAATATCCGTAGTGATTTTTCTCATCGAGATAGCTGCTGCGGAATTTTACATAACAGAGATTGCCTTTGTTGTCAAAGTACTCCGTTACGTGAAGGTCACCTTCAGCCTCATGGGGGCCAACGATAGAGAGCTTTTTTATCCTGTTCCTGCTGTCATAGAAAATGTAAAACCTTGTTACATGTTCTGTACGGTTCTTTTCATTCTCTTCAAAAGAAAAATTCTCATCCCACAAATAATCCGAGCCCGGATCAGGTTCAATTATCGAAACGACTTTCATGCGGGCATTATCAGTTTCTGCGACAACACTGGTTATTGTTTGTACATAGTCTTGATCGGATGAACTTGTATTCTCACCTCGTACGACAATTGAACATGCCAGGAGCAGTAAAATTATGAAGGATGAAATTTTTGTGGGGCTGCTTTTTTTCATGTGGGTCCGTATTAATATAGTTAACGGAATGTTGATAAAAGTCAATCAGGATTAGTTCCGCATGCAACGTTGTTATCAGGTTTATCTTTCTCAATTGCTCACCGGTTGTTCTTCTGCTTGTGCAGGCTCGATTTTTTATTCAGGTTTAACTCTCAATTTTAAAAATATGTGAAGTTCGCGCACTGTTTTATGCCGGTTTTGATTTTTTTCAGGATGGATTTTGATTTTTTATTGCAGAACTGACACGTCAGTCTATTATTTATGCAAATAGAGGAGGGTAAAAATGGGCTACAAATTCAGAAACAAACTGCAGATAGTGAACCTCACTGAAAAATTCAGGGCTGAAAAGCCGCAGCTTGAAAAGGAATTCCAGGAGATACTGGATTCTCACAAGAATCACGCGCTGTGGATTCTTGAGCTTGCGGAGAGATACGGCGACAGGGCAGTTATGCATGATAAAGTTTACGGCCAGTGGGAGCATATTTCATGGAACACCCTTGCTGAGAAGATGTACGCTGTTGCTGCGGGGCTTCTGGAACTGGGGGTTGTGGAACAGGAGAGGGTCGGCATTTTTTCAGGGAACAGGGCTGAATGGCACATGGCTGACCTTGGGTCACAGCTCATAAGAGCGATTAACGTGCCGGTATATCCCACTAACTCGACGAAGGAGACAGAGTTCATTGTAAACCATTCAGGTATGAAGGTCCTCTTCGTATCTACGCAGGTTCAGTACGACCGGGCATGCGTGCTGCTCGATAAATGTCCCACGCTTGAAAAAATTATTGTGTTCCACCGCGGAACAAAAATCTCCTCAGATCCGCGCATCATTATGTGGGATGATTTTATTGAAACAGGACTAAAGGCCGGGCACAGGGAAAAAATTGAATATATAAAAACGCGGTGTCACTACGACGATATCCTTACAATTGTATATACATCGGGCACAACCGGTGAGCCCAAGGGGGTCATGCTGTCGCATAAAAATTTAATGCATAACGGATGGTCCATCGGCAAGTACACACAGGGGCCTTTCAAACCCGATGATTCAACATTTGCGTGGCTGCCGCTGAGCCATGCGCTCGAACGTTCATGGGACTACGGGTTCCTCACGTCAGGTTCCCATATATGGTACTGCGATGACCACACAAAGGTCATGGAGTACATTCAGGAGGCGAACACGACCCATATGTTCAACGCGGCCAGGCTTTTTGAGAAGGTCTATGCCACCCTCTTTACAAAGATCAATGAGGCGTCGCCCTTAAAGCAGAAGCTGTTTTTCTGGTCCATAGGGATAGCAAAAAGGGCAGGTGACATCGTGCTTGAAGGGGGCAGTCCGTCAATGGGGCTCAGGTTTAAGCGCGCTGTTGCTGATAAATTAGTCCTTCACAAGGTACGCGACCTTTTCGGAAAGAACATGCATCATGTAGGAAGCGGTGGCTCATCCCTTAACCCGGAGATTGAGAAGTTCTTTTTTTACTGCGGCATGCTGGTGACTCAGGGTTACGGGCTAACGGAGACTTCGCCTGGAATTATTTTCAACGGCCACAGGGTATTTAAACTTGGCACAGTAGGCGCTGTTGTCCCGCTCTCCGAGATGAGGATCGATCCTGCCACAGGCGAGCTTCAGTTCAGGGGGCCTAACGTGTTCAGGGAATACTACAGGAACCCCCAGGCCACGAAAGAGGCCTTCACTGAAGACGGATGGTTCAAATCCGGAGACGTTGGCGTAATGGATAAGGACGGATTCGTGGCCATTACCGACAGGCTGAAGGACCTGATAATAACAGCCGGCGGCAAGAATGTCGCTCCACAGAAAATTGAGGTGCTGCTCTGCGAGGACCATTACATTGAAAACGTTGCAATAGCAGGTGAGGGTAAGAAGTATATTACAGCAATTATTGCGCCTGATTTCATCAACCTTGCAGAGTGGGCTTCGAGAAACAATATAAGCTATTCATCTAACGAGGAGCTTATTGCTAAACCTGAAGTCCTTTCTTTTTACAGGGAGATTATTGACAGCAGGCAGAAGGACCTGGGGCAGGTCGAGCAAATCAAGAAGTTTACGCTTATTCCCAGGGTATTTTCACAGGAGGCCGGAGAGGTTACACCCACGATGAAGATAAAAAGGAAGGTTGTCCTTAACAACTACAAAGACCTGGTCGACGCAATGTACAGTGAATAAAAAAAATGCCCCGCTTAAAAAGCGGGGCTTCATTATCTATTTTTAACCGGCGTCTGTGTTTATGACATACTTTGCAATTCATGCCGCCCGGTTTACGGGCAACGGAATGCCCCCTCGCATGTCACACATCTATATTTATTTTGTTTTAAATGCCGCGCTGCGTTTTTCGCTGAACGCGGTCATCCCCTCTTTCTGGTCCTCTGTAGCAAAACAGAGTCCAAAAACCTGATTTTCAAAAGCAGCGGCAGTTTCAACATCCGCCTCAAGCCCTTTATCAATTGCCATCTTTGAGTAGCGCACCGCGAGCTGTGCCCTTGACGCTATCTTCCCGGCCATAACCATTGCTGTTTCCATGAGTAATTCGGGAGCCACAACCTTGTTCACAAGCCCGATCTTTTCTGCTTCAGCAGCATTGATGAGATCCGCTGTGAGGATAAGCTCTTTTGCTTTTGCCGCGCCAACAATTCTCGGCAGCCTGACGCAGCCGGAGAAACCCGGAGTAATTCCAAGACCGGTTTCCGGCTGGCCGAACTTCGCGTTATCCGATGCAATGCGTATGTCGCAGCACATGGCGAGTTCGCATCCGCCGCCGAGGGCAAAACCGTTAACAGCGGCTATTACAGGGATCTTCAGCTTTTCGATCTTCATGAACACGGATGCGCCCAGTTCGCCCCACTCGCGGCCCTGTTCGCTGTTCATCTCCTTCATCTCCATGATGTCTGCGCCTGCAACGAAAGACTTTCCGTCACCGGTAATGATAAGTACATCGATGGATTTATCAGCAGCAAGAATATCGGCGGCCTTGCCCAGTTCCGTAAGCAGCGCACCATTCAAAGCATTGAGGGCCTTGGGCCTGTACATGGTGAGTATGCCGATGCGCCCCTCTTCCGCGTATTTAATGTTTTCAAAATTCATTGTAGCCATAATGATCTTCTCTTTTATCTTTCAAGTATCATTGCCATGCCCATGCCGCCGCCTATACACATTGTGACAACGCTTGTGGCAAGATTTGCTCTCTTCATCTGGTACATGGTGGTTACAACCATCCTTGCGCCTGTACATCCGATGGGGTGACCAAGGGATATCCCGCTGCCAAGCTGGTTCGGGAACTCGTTGTCAAGGCCGAACTCCCTGAAGCAGCCGATCGCCTGAGAAGCGAATGCCTCGTTCACCTCGACCATTTTCAGGTCCTTTATTGTCATGTTTGCCATCTTGAGTGCTTTGCGTACTGCAGGTACAGGTCCAAGGCCCATGTATGCAGGGTCGACACCGCCAGTTGCGAAAGCCTTGATTTTTACTAAAGGTGTAAGCCCCATCTCTTTGGCCTTATCTTCGCTCATCATAAGGACAGCAGCAGCGCCGTCATTTATACCGGATGCGTTTGCCGCAGTAACCGTACCGTCTTTTTTAAATGCTGGTTTCATCTGTGCCATTTTTTCCAGCGTGGTCTCCATGGGGCGCTCGTCTTTATCGAGAACCAGGTCGCCTTTTTTTGATGCAACAATTACAGGAACAAGTTCGTCCTTGTAAAGTCCGTCTTTCATCGCTTTCAATGCCCGCTGATGGCTGAGAACTCCCAGTTTGTCCTGCTCTTCGCGGCTTATCTTGTAGAGGGATGCAATATTCTCCGCAGTGATGCCCATGTGGTATCCATTGAATATTTCGTAGAGGCCGTCATAAACCATAAGGTCGTGAATGTCGCCTGTACCTGTGAGTTCCATCCTGTATCCATGACGCGCCTTCTTGAGTGCAAAGGGAGCCTGAGTCATATTCTCCATTCCTCCGGCAATGACAACGTCAGACTGGCCTGTCATTATTGCCTGTGCTCCCATTGCGATGGCCTTGAGCCCTGAACCGCAGACCTTGTTTATGGTGCAGCCGGCAGCTTCTTTGGGAATTCCGGCGAAGAGTGCAGCCTGACGTCCGGGATTCTGTCCCTGGCCTGCCTGAAGTACGTTGCCCATGATTGTTTCATCAACAACGATCTCTTTTGCATTTGCGTCAAACTTATATGATTTCTTTTCGAGTTCTATCTGCCCCACATTTTTAAGGGTATCGGGGGCTATTTCATTGTGAAGTGCGCTGGGTACCGGTTTAAGATTAACTTTTCTGAGGACCTCTCCCATGACTAGGGCGCCAAGATCAATTGCAGAAACGTCTTTGAATATTCCGCTGAATGCGCCGATTGCTGTTCTTGCCCCGCTTACTATTACTACATTCTTCATCTTTTTTCTCCGTGATATTTAATGTTAGCGGGACATCAATGGGCTGCAGCCCAATAATGCCCCGCAGAAAATTCTATTTCGCGTATTCGCCCAGAACGTTCAGGGCAATAACAAGTCTCTGTATCTCTGAAGTTCCTTCGTAGATCTCTGTGATCCTTGCGTCCCTGTAAAGCCTCTCAGCAACATATTCTTTAACGTAGCCGTAGCCACCGTGTATCTGTATGCACTTGTGTGTACACCTGTGTGCGCATTCTGCTGCGTAGAGTTTTGCCATTGCGGCATACTTGCTTGCGGGCCTGCGGTTTTTTCCGTTTTTCTGAAGGAGGTCAGCCGCCTTGTAAACCAGGAGCCTTGCTGCTTCAATTTCTGTTGCCATGTCTGCAAGCATCCACTGGATTGCCTGGAGTTTACCTATTGGCGCGCCGAACTGTTCACGTTCGTTGGCGTAAGTTGCCGCCGCGTCAAGGGCCGCCTGCGCTATGCCGAGTGCCTGTGCTGCAATTCCTACGCGGCCGCCGTCCAGTGTATGCATCGCTATGGCAAATCCTTCACCGGGTTTTCCGAGCATGCGGTTTTCGGGGATTTTGCAGTCTTCATAAACCATCTCTGTTGTTGAAGATGCGCAGATTCCGAGTTTCTCCTCAACCTTGCCTACTTTAAATCCGGGGTCGTTCTTTTCTATGATGAAGAAAGATGTATTTTTGTTTTTCTGTCCGTTTTTGTCTGTCACTGCAAGAGTAACATGGATGTCAGCATACTCTCCGTTTGTGATGAAGTTCTTGCTGCCGTTAAGGATGTAGTCTCCGCCATCTTTAACAGCCATGGTTTTTGTTCCGCCTGAGTCTGATCCAGCCATGGGTTCTGTAATCGCGAATGCGCCGATGTGTTCGCCCTTGGCAAGTTTTGGCACATACTTCTTTTTCTGCTCATCTGTACCGAAGTAGTAGATCGGTGAAAGGCAGAGGGAGTTATGCGCGGAAACGATAACACCAGATGATGCGCAAACGCGTGAAATCTCTTCAACCGCGATCGCGTAGCAGAGGTAGTCCATCCCGGCCCCGCCGTATTCTTCAGAATACACTACACCCATGATCCCCAGCTCGCCGAGCATCTTCGTTGTTTCAAGAGGAAAACGGTGTGTCTTATCTATCTCTACAGCCTGTTCCCTCAGGTTTTTTTCTGCAAAACCGCGGCACATGTCGCGTACCATCAATTGTTCTTCTGTGAAATCAAACATTATCAAATCCTCCAATGTCATTTTTTATACAAAATAATATGATTACGAACTGCCAAAATACATTATTCCTTCTTAAAATGGAATAGCCTTAATCTGTAATAGCTTGTAGTGAAATTTGCTATTTTTGTGTAGTGAAATCACGAAAAAGCAGCATTTTTGTAGAGCGATGGATGAAAATAATTATACTGAGAGTCTCTTTGGAGAAAATATATAGAGCAGGATTGTCCGGATATTTGTTGTAACGGGTGCAGGGACAGAGCCCCTGCATAAATCCCGCTTCAGGTGTACTGAAGAGTAAAACCAGCCTATCGCTTTGTATTTCTGGCAATGTCCATGAGGAAACTGATAAGTTCTGCTGAAGCATAAAATGTGGCCAGCATCATGAAGCCGTAGAGCGGGCCTATTATAACCGCGGCCCCACCGAAATCCGCAAGAAAACCTGCCACAGGGATTCCTGAAAGGTTTCCCATCTGTTTGCCGATTGCAAACATCGCTATGCCAGATACTACGCCGAGAAGGGCGAATACAGTAAGGAATATTTCACCGGTCATCTTGATGAGAATTATCACTACGGGAGATGCAACATAGTCGTTGGCATCGGGCAGTGCCATTATATCATCAGCGCGCACAAGAATGATATTTATGATGATAAAGGTCAGGATAAGCATAATTATTTCAGCAATGAAAATTATGGCGATAATTTCACCGGGCAACATGCTGACATTTTCAAGAAGAGAGAGAAGTTTGAATGAAACATAAATGAAACCGATCAGTGTAAATACTGCAATTGCCCTCAGAATCCAGAAAAAACATTTTTTGAAAAAGCTGCTGTCAGACAATTTTTTGATGAAAGGTTTAAGTAGAAGAATCTTGTCCATTTGCTATCCTCCGGGATTTTTTAATTTGACTAGTGTAATATTTATATATATTAAAATCAAGTAAAATCATGGTGATTATGATATCGTGCCGGATGGAATGCTCTAAAATCGCATACCGGGAAGCAGGTGATACAGAGATATTTATGCGGGAAAAAATTTTACGCATATATTGCTGAAGCTGGATGAATTTTCAACAGGCCTGGAATAAAAGAAGCGGTTTGCTTCAAGAGGGATAGAAAAAACTGTAACAGGAGTAAAATGATGAGGCGCGGAGCTTTTCTTTTTGTAATGCTGATTGTTGGTTTCTCAGGTATAATGGCCAACACTTCGAGGGACATTGAACCCGGCCCTGATTACAACCGGTTTACCATAAGAAAACTCGTTATTCTCTACATAAACATTGAGCGGGTAAATGCGGGCAACCCGGCCTTTGTCATCAGTAAAAAACTGAACATGGCTGCGCAGTGGCATTCTGACTACATGGCTGAAACAGAGAAGGTCGCACACATGGCGGACAAAAAGGGGATGCGCGATGTGGAGCAGCGTGTAACCTCGTTTGGCGAAAAGATCGACCGGTATGCCGAGATCCTCTCATTCTCATTATCGCTTAACGCCGAAGATTTGAAATATGAAAAGAGAAAGGATCCCGGCGGGGAATACATTGACTTCGGTAAAACAAATGTCCGGTGGTATAACGAAACAGAGATTGCCATGATTATGATAAGAGGAATTTTAAGTGACCCGGTATACAAAAGTTATATTGCCAACAGCGCGCTCAATTCAATCGGGGGAGGGATAGCTTCCGGCAGGAGCAGGGATATTGCTTCATGGTACGGCTCATTTGCAGTCGTGCAGAAGAAGGATGTCATAAAGCAGAAACTCAAGGTTGACAGCAAACGGGATATTATAACAAAAAAGGTAAACAATAAGGATGTCGAAGAAACAATCATTACGTATGAAATAGAGGGACTCTCTGCGGGCAGAGTATGCCTGCTTGCAATGAGCTCTTCGGGCGCGTACAGGACATTCCTTTCATCGAAGACTGACGGCAGGTATAAATTCGTCATAGACGATGAGTTCAGGAGCAGGCTTGCGGAGGATGAAAAATTATATGTTGCCGCATTTGACGATGAGAACGATACGTTTATTCCGGTGACGAGGATAGATGTTTTAAAATGATCAAAGAGTTCAATTCAGAAAAGGTACGCGACGGGGCAATAATGATGGTAAAGGCCGATCCCGGAAGGACGGCTGTTGATCTTGGCGCGGGAGAGGGCTTCATCACAGAGGGGCTGCTCAACGCGGGCTGTAATGTGATCGCGGTTGATTCATCACCGCAGATGGTCGATGTGCTGAAGCAGCGTTTCGGCCACATGAAAGAGGTGCGCATCCTGCACAGCGGGTATATGCCAGTAAACATTCCCGATGATGCGGCGGATTACCTCTTCGCCCACATGCACCTGTCGCGGTGTGAATCTCCTGCAAAGACAATTGCCGAAATGAAACGCATAGTGAAGCCCGGAGGAAAAATCGCCGTAACAGACGCGCTGTTTCATGAACATCCGGGATTATGCGAAAAGTACGGGCTGCTTCACCCCGGATTCACCCTGCCTGACATGTACATATGGTTCGCGCAGGCCGGTATCATAAACATCTCTGTGGAGAAGTCGGGTAGCGTTGAACTTGCCGGTGGCATAAAAGCCGGACTGTTTCTGGCATATGGAGAGAAGTAATCCCGGTTTTAATCTGTTTCATGCAGGAGCAATTCAGGCCGGCCTGTGAGTTGCCGGATGCAGCATGGAATCAGTGTTTTAGCAGCCTGTTTAAAACTGATAGAAGCTCCCCGACCCTGTATGGCTTTATGAGCCTGTCGCTGAATCCGAATTTTTCCGGGTCAGCCATGATCGGGTCAGCAGAATAACCGCTGGATGCTATGGCTGTGATTCCGGGATCAAACTGTTTCAACTGGTCAAGGGCTTCCCGTCCGCCTGCACCTCCTTTCACTGTGAGATCGAGAATAACAGCGGTGAAGGGGCTGCCCGATTTATAGGCCTCAATGTATTTTGACACAGCCTCATTACCGTCGGAGGCAATTTCGCAGGTCATTCCCATTGATTCAAGGATCTCTGATGCTGTATGCCTCATGAAGTCCTCGTCATCCATAATAAGAATCTTTCCGCCTGGAAAAGGTGTTTCTTCGCTGCGGGTGTCATGGCTTATTGTGGCATTATTTTCAGCGGCAGGAATATACAGCGTAAATGTGCTCCCCTGTCCCGGCTCGGATTCAACAGTGATTGCCCCTCCATGCTTCCTGATAATTGAATAGGATGTTGCGAGTCCCAGGCCTGTACCTGAAGGTTTTGTTGTATAGAAAGGATCAAAGATTCTGCTTAGTTTGTCCACGGGGATTCCCTGGCCTTCATCTCTTATTGTAAGACATATATATTTTCCCTGCGAAAGAAGGACACTGTTCTCGCCACCTGAATGAGAATAGTTTGCTGCCTTGATGAATATCCCGCCGCCTTCAGGCATTGCCTGTACCGCGTTGATTATCAGGTTATCAAGAACCTGGGCAATCTGGTATTCGTCTGCATGGCATAACCACAGGTCCTCCTGAATCTCGTACCTGCTTGTAACCTTTGTACCGCTGAGAACAAATTCAGTATTGGATTTGAGCATACGTGATATCTGTATGGTTTTTTTGTGGGGCTCACCTCCACGGGCAAATGTCAGGAGCTGCTGGGTCAGCGCCTTGGTCCTTCCGAATACCTGCATTGCTTTGTTCAGCGCCTCTTCAATTTTTATGAAGTTTTCTTTTTTTATCTGTATCTGAATCAGCTCAAGGTATCCGAAAATTCCACTGAGAAGGTTGTTGAAGTCGTGGGCTATCCCGCCGGCAAGAACTCCAAGGGATTCAAGCTTCTGTGAATTCTGCAAAAGCATATCGGTCTTTTTCTTTTCGGTGATGTCGCGGAATACCAGAACAATGCCGGAAATGCTGCTGTCGCTGCTGCGGATCGGGGCGCCGCTGTCAGCTATGAGGTGTTCAGTTCCGTCGCGGCTGATGAGAAGCGTCTGCTGCGGGAGTTCAATAATGCTCCCCATTTTCAGCACTTTCAGGAAAGGGTTTTCACCCGGTTCGCGGGTGATTTCATGAATAATGTTGAACACCTCCATGAGGTCGCGTCCCGCTGCCTCCTGGCCCCTCCAGCCTGTGAGCTCCTCTGCTACGCGGTTCATGAGAACAACCTTTCCTTCAACATCTGTTGTAATAACAGCGTCGCCGATGCTGCGCAAAGTAACGAGCAGCCGTTCACGCTCGGCATCTATCTGCTTTTCAGCCTGTTTTCTTTCTGTAATATCAATGGTATAGCCCGCAAGGTAGCGTGGTTTTCCGTCTATGCTTATGGGGAACTTGATGGTGGTGAAGAACCTGCCGTTGAGTTCTTCATCAACAGAGACTATCTCGCCTTTCTGGAGTACACGTTTATCATCCTCTATCATGCTTTTAGCCAGGTCTGAGGGGAAGAGCTCATCCATTGTTTTGCCGATAATTATTTCAAGGGGAAGTCCTATCATCTGCTCATAGTTTCTGCTCAGCCTTACAGGTCGGATGTTTTCATCCTTGAAGAAGATATAGATGGGGCTGTTTTCCATGAAATGCCTGAAAATCTCCTCGCTCTCCCGCAATGCCTCTTCAGCATGTTTCTGTTCTGTTATGTCATCGTGGATAATTACGACATCGCGGATATTACCGTTTACATCCTTGACCGGATATATGTTCGCCTTCACCCATCGGCTTCGGCCCTTGCCGACGGTTTTATTAACATCATATTCCACGGCAGGGAGCTGGGAGGCTTTTCCTTCAAATCCCTGCTTTATGTAATCCATCATACCAAGGTCAGCCAGCTGTCTGTCGTTTAAAATGTTATAGCCAGCGAGGTCGTCAGAGGTGACATTCCAGAGTTTTCTGAAAGCTTCGTTTATCTGAATAACCCTTCCTGTAGTATCCATTATCTCGATACTGAACGGAGATTGTTCCACGAGGCTTCTGAACCTCTCTTCGCTGGCGCGTTGAGCCTCCTCGGCCTGTTTCTTTGCTGTTATGTCAGTCGAAATCCCACAGAGCGCGTAAATTTTTCCGGAGCTGTCTTTTATTGCAACCTTGATGCTATGGTAGCTGTGGATACCGTCTTCGAGAGGCGCATATTCTTCAATTTCAAGGAGTTTATCGTTGTCCATGACATACCGGTCATTCTTTATAAAATCCTTCGCTATATCAGGGGGGAATATTTCAAGGTCTGTTTTACCCCTGACCAGGTCGTTTGATGTATTAAACAGACCGGCCCACCTTTCATTTATGAACAGGTAGCGGCCTTCGAAGTCTTTCATGTATATCAGTGCCGGAGAATTGTCCACTATGGTTTTAAGCTGTATCGCCATGTTCCTGATCCTTCTGCCGAAGTACCGGCTCAGTCTGCGTACAATCCAAATGGCGGCCAGGGTCAGCATGGAGAGGAGTAAGATCATCACAGAGAGGTTTATCTTTATCCATTTACGCGAGCTTTCAACGTTGATGCTGATGCGGACTATCCCGGCCGGTTTTTTTTCAAATCCCTCACTGAAGGGCATTATGATCTCTTTTACCATAATTCCGTTGTGTTCATGCTCGACAATTGCTATTGAATTTTTTTCTGCATTGTTTAATCCGGATTCAGGTTCGCCTGGAGAAACCATTGTATCGTTGAGCGATGGGTCGCTGTGTGCGATTATGGTTCCATCGAATGTTTCAACCGATACTGAATCCAGCACAGGAATCCTGACCTTCATCTCTTCCAGAAGAAGACGTGTATGATACTTCCCTGAGAAACTTATTCTGTTTATGGATTCACTCAATATGCCCGCAATGGCCATTGAGAGCCTGTTCTCCTCCTTTACCTGCTGATAGCTGAAAAGAAGAACACCCGAAGTGGTAATGATGAGCATGACAGCAAGTATAACCGCGCCGAAGCTCAAAGCGAGTTTGCGGTCTTCATTATCTCCGATTGACTGGTCCCGGTTTTTAATTTTTTCTCTGATCATATTTACTGCTTGATAATATGGATGTCGCCTGACCAAACAGGGTCTTTGCTGGTCCATGGTTTTTTAAAATTTTCCGGAATAGGACCGTTCCAGCCGGGGTAAAGGCCCATGGTCTCTTTTGTCACAGGGAATACAGGTACCAGTGCGTGATAGGGGGGCCTGCCTCCTGTGAGGATTTCATAAGCGGCCTTCATCGCTTCAGCTCCAAGCGGGCCGCAGAACTGGGCTGAATCTATAACCGTCAGGCGGCCCGCCTTTATGTTTTTCACTGACTCCGGGTCGCCGTCAATTGTCGCAACAATGATCTCGGTGCGGCCTGCTTTGTAGAGCGCCTTTACTACTGACAGCCCGCCGCCGTCATTGACCGTAAAGACAACATCTACCGATCCCTTGCCGGGAAAATCCTTCAAAATATCAGCCGCAGCCTTTTTGCCGCTCACTGGTTCAACCGCGGAGTATGATTTCAGCACCTTGAATTTTTTTCCGCAATCCTTCAGCGCGTCGAGGAAACCGTTTACCCTTTCTACGGTTGATGAAACGTGCGGGTACTCAACCAGTATGAGGTTGATGGCCCTGTCGTCTTTAAATCTGGATGAGATATATTCACCGTCCAGGTACCCTGCCTGGTAGTTGTCTGACGTGCGGTATGCGGCCATGGTGCCGCCGCTTATGTACTGGTCATAGGCCACGACGGGTATGCCTGCTTTATTGGCCAGCTTCAGGGGTTCAGCAAGGGCCGCGTTATCTGTTGGCTGGACAATGATCAGGTCTACTTTCAGTTCGATCAGTTCCTTCATCTGCTTTATCTGGTTTTCTATGCCTGCCGCGCCGTCACCTGCAACGCGGATAATCAGTTTAACACCGGGCCTGCTGCCGGATGAAGATTTTTTATTGATGGAATCAGCTTCCTGTTCAAGGCCCCTGCGCATCGCAACCTGACCCGGAATATTTGATGACCATATAAGCACGCCGACAGTGAATTTTTTCGCCGCGGGATGGATGTCAACCGCAGTTACAGTGAATGCCAGGAGCAGTGCGGCTGCCCGTAAAAACCGCTGCAGCCTTGTGCTTAATAATATGCCGCGTACTGTGATCATTATTGATCCTTTATTACAGATTATCATGATAAAAAGAATTGCATGTTTAATGAAATTAATATGAACCGGGAGATCAGTCAAAATAAAACAGGGAGATGAATGAAATTAATCTGTCTGTTCAACGGCAGCCGGTGAGCAGCGCCTCTGAAACGCTTCTCTTCGGCGGTATGAATGAATATGTATGGCAGAATATTCTTTTCATAATAATTCTTGACACGGGAAAACGGCTGAACAGAGAGTAGGGGATGAACGTGTTTTGGCGACACAATTACACGCGGAGCAGGAGAATATGGCCAGATCAATTCATACGGATATAATCAGGGAGAGACTGGTTGAGCTTATCCGTGAAACAAGTTTTACTGCCCCCGGATATCTCAAAGACTGCTTCAGGCGCATGCGACAGGACGAGACCTCGGACCTGGGAAGGCAGACCCTTGACATCCTCCTGGAGAACGCAGAAATCGCTGCGGCAGAAAACATTCCACTCTGCCAGGACACAGGCATGGCAGTGATATTTATTGAGATGGGACAGTCCGTTGCCATAGAAGGTGAATACCTCTACGACGCTGTTAATGACGCAGTGGCAGCGGCATACGAAAAGTTCTATCTCCGCAAGTCCATTGTGGGCGACCCCCTTGAAAGAAAAAATACAGGGACCAATACGCCGGCATTCATCCATGTAGATATTGTTCCCGGTGAAGGCTTTGCCATGCACCTCATGCTCAAGGGGGGCGGCTCTGAAAACATGAGTTCACTGCGCATGTTCAGGCCCACTGACAGCGTTGAACTTATAATTGATTACATCGAGGAGACGGTTGTGAAGGCAGGTCCCAATCCATGCCCGCCGATATTCCTTGGAGTCGGTATTGGAGGCACCGCTGACACAGCGATGCTCAATGCGAAGAAGGCGTTGCTGCGGCCCGCAGGTACATCCCACCCCAGCCTGTATTACAGTAAACTTGAACAAACCATTTATGAAAGGCTGAACAGAACAGGCGTCGGCCCCATGGGATTCGGGGGAAGTAACACGGTCGCCGCAGTGAACATACTCGAGGCGCCCGCGCACATCGCGTCGCTGCCCGTTGCCCTGAACCTCAACTGTCATTCACTCCGCATAGCAGGATGTAAACTGTAATGGAATGGAAAAAAATTAACCTGCCCCTCACAGATGAAACAGTCCGTGGACTTCGCGCCGGCGACATGTGCCTTCTCTCGGGCAGGCTGCTCACTGCCCGC
This sequence comes from uncultured Leptospirales bacterium, assembly GCA_964440335.1. Lineage (GTDB taxonomy): Bacteria > Spirochaetota > UBA4802 > UBA4802 > UBA5550 > JAAYBQ01. Next base: position 20,090 of record CAYTSF010000003.1, on the reverse strand, counting down.
GACAAGGCGCACCAGATGATAAAGAAGATGCTGGCAGAAGGCAGCGCGCTCCCCTTTGAACTTGCGGGCCGGACGCTATACTACGTGGGCCCCACACCGCCTGCGCCCGGTAAGGTGATCGGCGCAGCGGGCCCTACAACCTCATCGCGCATGGACCCTTTCTCCGAAACCGTCATGAAGCTCGGCGTGAAGGGGATGATAGGCAAGGGGCGCCGCGACTTAAGGACTAAGGAGCTCATGGCGGAATACGGAGCTGTCTACTTCAGTTCAATTGGCGGAGCTGGCGCTTACCTGAGCAAAAGGATAACATCGAGCCGCATCATCGCATTTGATGACCTGGCAACGGAGGCTGTGTACGAACTTGAGGTGAAGGACTTTCCTGCTGTTGTTGCAATAGATATGTACGGGGGTGACATCTATGAAGATGCAGTTCGAATCCCCCGCTGATTTTGAAGAGTTCAAGGAGTCTCTGAGGAAGAGGCTCAGGGAGAGGCCCAGGCGTTCGATCAGTTACCCGGATTACAGGAAGGCTGCTGTCCTTATTCTTTTTTTTGAAAAGGAGAAGTCTCCCCATGTTATCATGACACTCAGGACAGAGAGGGTTTCGACACACAAGGGGCAGGTCTCTTTTCCCGGCGGCGGATTCGACAGTACTGACCGCGATTTCCTCAACACCGCTCTCCGTGAGACCCATGAAGAGGTGGGGATAGAACCTTCAGCGGTCGAGGTGATCGGCGAGTTTGATGAATACATCTCTATCATGGGCTTCCATGTATATGTTTTCGCTGGGGCACTTAACTCGAAGCCTGAATACAGGCCGTGTACTGACGAAACCGAGCAGGTACTGGAGGTTCCCCTGTCTATGTTCATTAACGAGGAATACGAAAGGTGCGAAAAACTGGAACATGAGGGACGTGAATTTGATGTCTATTATTACAATTTTAACGGCATAACAATCTGGGGCATGACAGCAAGGATAATGACCGATTTTTCACGGAAAATATGCAGGCTGGCACAGGATTAATTTTTGCTCTATTCTGACATATTTATTGACACAGGCAGTAACACAGGATAATATTTTTTTTCATAATAATCTATGGATTTGTTTCTAAACCGGAGTTTGATACCTTCAGAAAGTCTGAAGGGGGCTTTTTAAGGGGCTCCGCCCCTTAGACCCGGTAAAAACAAGACAAGTTAAATATGTATTTGTTTCCAAACCGGAGTTTGAGACCTTCAGAAAGCATGAAAGTGTTTTTTAAGGGGCAGTCCCTCAGGCCCGGTTAAGAATGAGAAAGGAAACCAGTTTCTGACAGGTATAATGTAATAAATTTAAATGAGGCGGACTTAATGTAAATTCCCCCGCAGCCAGGGTAGAAAAGCCACACGCAGTAAGCGGCCCCATAAAAAACCGGAGAATCGGATGTTTAAAAAAATTTCTGAAAAAAAAGTACACATAACACTTCTTGCTTTCCTCACAGGGCTTTTCATGGGAGTAAGTGTGAATTTCATTTCCGCATCAAATACACCACACAAGTATCTGGATTACTTCCATGAGGTGTTCCAGATACTCTCGTCGGAATTTGTTGATGAGCCCGATAACAGGAAGATGTTTTACGGTGCAATAAAGGGGATGGTTGATTCCCTGGGGGATCCCTTTACAAGGTTCCTTGGCGAGGAGGACATCGCTGAACTCCAGGAGATGACCAACGGTAAGTTCGTAGGGATCGGTGTCGAGGTTGAGGTCAAGGACGGCGAACTCGTCGTAGTCTCTCCGATAGAAAACTCCCCGGCCTACAGGGCAGGCATTGAGGCAGGCGACGTTATAACGAGCGTTAATGATGAACCTTTAAAAGAGGGCAACTTCAGCGAGATCATGAAGAGCATGAGGGGTCTTCCCGGAACAAAAGTAAAAATAACCGTCAGGCGCGAGGGATACGATTCCGAGCTGACCTATGACATAGAACGCGCCGCCATCAAGGTTGAGAGCGTAGATTACGCGCTGATCAACGAATACAAAACCGGTTATCTCAGAATAAAGATCTTCGGCATTGAGACTACCTCTGATGTAAAAAAAGCCCTTGATTACTTCAGGTCCAATAACATAACCCAGCTTGTCATTGACCTGAGATACAATCCCGGAGGAACCCTGGAATCAGCGGTTGAGATAGCAGACTTTTTCCTTGATAAAGACATGGTAATTGCCTCTACAAAGGGGAGGAGCGAAAACGCGAAGGAGACAATCTACAGGGACAAGGCGCCGAAGTATTATACGGGCAAGGTCATAATCCTTGTAAACAGGGGAAGTGCATCCGCCTCCGAGCTTCTCAGCGGTGCGCTGCGCGATAACAGGAGGGCAATACTGGTTGGCGAGCAGACCTTCGGCAAGGGTTCTGTGCAGAAATCCTTCTACATAGACAAGGACGCGGCAGTGAACGTAACCATAGCCAAGTACTATACCCCGTCTGGCGCGATGATTCACAAGAAGGGGCTGACCCCTGATAAGATAGTCGCTTTCATGGATTACACCCCCGAAGAACAGGAATATCTTAACAAGGCCGGCACAGAGAAGATCATTAACGCGTTCATGAATTCCAAAACCACCGATGACCAGAAGACACGCCTCGAATTCAGAAAATACCTTGCTGACAAAGGCATAAAGGTCTCGGACCGTACAAGCGATTTTATCCTCAAGTACGAGGTTGGAAGGTATCATAAAGCAGCAATATACGACCTTGAGTTTGATAACCAGCTCATGACAGCGATTAAAAGCTTTTAATGAACGATGGTCGCGTAATCGGCCTGGGGCTGGAGAGTTCATGCGACGAGACTGCAGCGTCAGTTGTAGCAGACGGGAGCAAAATTCTCTCTAACTGCATCTTCAGCCAGATTGACCTTCACAGCATATTTTCCGGAGTGGTCCCTGAAATTGCCTCAAGGGCCCACCTGGAAAAGATAAACCCCCTCATTGGCTCTGCACTTTCAGAAGCCGGGATTAAATTTTCCGACCTGGATTACGTTGCGGCTACAAACAGGCCTGGTCTCATAGGCTCGCTCATGATTGCGCTCCAGAGCGCCAAGGCCATCTCGTTTACGCTGGGCATCCCGCTGGTTGCCGTAAACCACCTTGAGGCCCACCTCTACGCGCCATTTCTTGAAGGGGGGGATTTGTCCTACCCCTTCATGGGGCTTCTCATTTCGGGGGGCAACACCGTGCTATACCATGTTACCGGTCCGGGGGAGATGGAGGTTGTGGGCCGTACGGTTGATGACGCCGTGGGTGAGTCCTACGACAAGATATCGAAGTTCCTGGGGCTCGGATATCCGGGCGGCCCTGTGATCGACAGGCTTGCGCGTTCAGCCGTACAGAGAAAAAAAATCTTCACAAGGTTAATGCCCGACCCTGCCGATACGAGGTTTTCCTATTCCGGCCTTAAAACAGCTGTTATCAATTTCATCAGGCAGAATCCCGGTACAGAGATGGAGGAGGTCGCATGGAGCTTCCAGGAGTGCGCCCTGGAACTCCTGGTGCGCAGGCTCTTTGCGGCCGCCAGGGAGAGGGGCGTGAAGATGATGGTCGTTGCAGGCGGGGTAGCTGCCAACAGCAGGCTCAGGGAGCTGCTCGAAGAGAACTCCATGCCCGATGAAAAAGTCCTCATACCCTCACCGCTGATGTGCACTGATAACGCAGCCATGATTGCGGGTATTGCCTGCCAGTACTATCGCAACAGGATGTTCAATGACCTGCGTGTTGATGTAAAGGCAAAAGTATGAATTTATGCTTGCATTATTGAACAAGAGTATCCCCATAATATTCTGTTGTATATAAAGCTAACCGGAACAGGAAATGGATTTCGCTGAAGAAAAAACTCCGTCGGGCAGGACCCTGAAGATCATGTATAAGAAGGGGATGTTCCTCCTCTTTAACGAGGGGGGCGAGCCCGTGTATGCTGATCCCGAGGGAAGAAGCATGCTTCACAAGACACCGGTAGTTATCTTCATCGGCACCTCGTACAGTGTGGAAAGGGACTATGACAGGGAATATACCCTGCTTAAAATAAGTGAAGGTAAAATAATCCTGCCTTACCGGGACATGATAGAGAAAAAGAGGAAGTATATTTTTCTTGAAACCGAAATCCAGTCCGACATGATACCCAGTGAGATAAAACTCGTATCGGGCTATTCAAGCATGCTTCGCGATATCCCCTCTGACCTGAAGATAGACTTCCTTGTGATTGATTCCACGCTGACCGATACCGAGATCGCGGTTGTCTCCAGCAGGTATAAACCCGGCAGGCTCATACTGACATCAGCAAAAGAAGATGATCTGGCAGGTGCTGATAAGGAGGACAAGGAACTCGACTATATCAGTATAAATACCATGTCGGATAATCCGGTATTTCTTGCCCTGATGCACCTGAAAAAAATGTCGCTTTCAAACCTGAACCAGCTGCTGCTTGACTTTGATATCTCAGCGCTGGATATTCAGTATATTGTACATTTTATCGATGAAATAATCGCTTCAAGATCCGCCGAGAGCGAAGTACAGAAAAATATGAACATGCTCGTTGATCTGAAGAATGCCTTCAGCTTTTATCTTGCCCTGATTCAGAAGGACAACGAACTTGTTAAGCAGAAAATTGAAAACGAAACAGACCCTAAAAAACTCTCCCCCTTCCAGACACTTGTATCAAAAGTCAGGTCAATGAATCCGGGACGCGAGGACCAGCTGCTTTTTACTGAATATGAAAACATGGTTCTTGACAGAAAGGAACAGCTGCAGGCCGCCAGATAAACACCGGATACACGTTTTTGTTAAAAAAAATGTTTTAATCCATTTTTACCGATAATTTTTTTCATTTTTCCTTCTCCCGATCGTTTTAGAAATAAGGGAACCTCTGAAAAATACATTCCGATCTTCCCCTGTGGGCACAATCCCTGGTATACCATTTATTAAATGGTTATACACGTAATTTTATTCGGCGCACACCGCAGGCGGGCGCAGAGTAAATAGTTTATGCAAGAGTTTTCACTGCTACCCATCCGTTCCAGGATGGCGGAGAATGATTGCAACTGTGGAAGACCGGTTTCTCACAGGTATAAAACCAGGTTTTAAAAGCGCCCATAAGAAAAATTCAAGGTGGTGAATGTGAAGAGAGCATGTCTCCTTTTGTTTTTTATGGTGTTTTGCACTGCGTTGCCTGCTGTTGAAAAAAATTACGGGGTTTATTTTACAGACCCTGCCGGCAAAAGCAGCAAAGATTATGTAACTCCTGAAGCCGCGCTTACAAGGGAGATCAGGTGCTGTAAGACATCGTTTTACGGCGCGTTTTATGAAATCTCTGCGGATGAAGTGGCATCTGAACTTGTAAGTGCAGCAAAGAGGGGGGTTGATGTCAGGCTCGTTGTGGATGACGAGAATTTTTCAGGCAGCTGCATCAATAAACTGCTCGAGGCCGGGGTGCCGGTTGTAACAGATAGAGGGCCCGGGCTTATGCACAACAAGTTTGCTGTCATTGATATGGAAACGGTATTTACCGGATCGTATAACACTACGGATAACTGTGCTCATAAAAACAACAACAACGCAGTGATCTTCAGGTCCGCATTACTCGCAGAGATATATTCTGCCGAGTTTGAAGAAATGTTCACCGGAAAAATTTTCGGCAACAGGGATGAGCCTGGCGCCTTCGCTGATCTTATGAAATCGTACAGCGTGAAGGTCGACGGAATGGACATAAACGTTTATTTTTCGCCTGAAGACAATATTGAGAGTGTCATATACGACCGCATTAGGAAGGCGGGCAAATCGGTTTATTTCATGTATTTTTCATTCACCTCGGATGATATTGGTGAACTGATGATTGAAAAACACAACGAGGGTGTAGAGGTCGCGGGGATATTTGAAAAGAAAGGGTCTTCGAGTGAATATTCCGAATACACCAAGCTCAGGATTGAAGGGATTAACGTTGAGCTGGACACAAATAAACATAACATGCACCACAAGGTCCTGATAATAGATGGCGAGATCGTAATAACAGGGTCTTATAACCTTTCCCGTAACGCGGACATGAATAACGATGAAAACATCATAATAATCTACAGCAGTGAAATTGCGGCAATGTTTCTCGCGGAATTTAACAGGCTTTACCCCGGAGGCGTAAAATGGGACTAATACATAAAGAGTACAGGCTGCCGGTCCAGCGGTGCATTGACGGCGAGAGCGTCAGGGAACTCTCTGACATTGAACTGCTCGCTGTAATAATAGGTACAGGTACCAAGCAGGCCGATGTCCTTGAAATATCCGCCACAATGATTAAAAAGGCTGGCGGACTTGCTGCAGTTGCAAGAAACGGCATCAGGGAGATTGCTACAGAAAAGGGGATTGGCCTGAAAAAAGCAGTGAAGATACAGGCAGCCTTTGAAATCGGGAGACGCGTAATTACTGACCGTTCTGACCTGAAACAGATCGGCACCCCGCTTGCGGTATGGGAACTGCTTCTGCCGGAAATCGCCGGCGTGCAGAAGGAGGAGTTCAGGGTGCTTGTGATCAACAACAAGAACATGCTCATAAAGAAGAGCGTGATTTCGATCGGTACAATTACCGAAGCAATTGTACATCCGCGTGAAGTATTCAGGGATGCCATAAGGGAGGGCGGTTCCGGAATAATCGTTACGCATAACCACCCTTCGGGAATACTCACCCCATCCAGGCAGGACATTGAAACCACGAAAAGACTCATTGAGGCAGGAACAATAGTGGGCATACCTGTTGTTGATCACATAATCCTGACGAACACATCGTATTACAGCATGAAGGAGAACGGTTATATACCATGACCATTCATGAATTTTAAACAGGAAAATCTCTGCATAAGAAAATTTAAGACTACTCAAAAATAGTATTCAACAGCAGCTATTGTTACACTTCTGTCTATGGCTGCCGGGAAGGATAAATAGCAGCTGTTTATTCTTGACTGTTTCACTGTTTCGTGATACTATAACTGAACGGGCAGATAGTGACGGATTACAGATACAGATAAAAGTGCAGGGATGGCAGGCCATGAAAAGGAAAAGTTTACCGGGTAAAAGAACAGCAGGAATTTTTGCAGCATGGCTTTTATTGATGTGTCTTATTGTATCAATCAGCAGGTGTACCGGAGGGGACAATCTTATTGAAAGCCATAATGATAATGAAACCGCTTCGATTGCGGATAAATATTCAGGCAGCGACGATGCTGATGGTGATACTACAGGTTCAGCCATTGAAGATAATACGCAGGAAAACACGGAATATACCGGTCTATACATTCTCAGGGGTGACCCTGTATGCAGTATAAGATTAACAATCACAAAAGATAAGAACGGGTATTCGTATATTATAAAAGGGGACAGTGTAAACAGTTCAGGCAGCCTGACGGTTGAAAAATCCGACAATAAAATATACTTCAGGTTTATGAATACCATGTGCAGCGGTAAGTATGCCATGGAGGGATTATACACCGGCAGCAAAATTGTAATCCAGAATTACGGGAACGCTTCAAACAGCTATGTATGCCTGAACGGATGTGATTCAAAATACCTTGAGTTTGTTAAGACAAAGTAAGAACGCCAATCATTAATCCCTGAATCCTGAGAAACTGCTTGACCTGAATCTATTATTGGGAAATATTTATTCCTGTAATTAATTACAATCAGTCTGCTGAATGACAACACAATCTTGAAATGCTATACCTATCATGGAGTTCCCGATGAAAAAATATGCCATACTTTTAATTGTTTTCATGCTCACGGCTTCCTGCAGTTCAACGCAGGACGGCAAAACTTCATTAAGAAAAGATTATAAATACACCGGTGAGATACAGCCGGGCAAGTGGCTGCGGGACATTACCGTGCCCATCAGCTATAACGGCGAGACATCATCCGTTAAAGTACAGATTTACTTCCCCAAAGACTATGTGAAGGGCAAAAACTTCCGCACGCTCATTGCTCTGCCTCAGTATGATGACAACATTAAAGACTGGGAGGAGGGTGCCCAGAACGTGGAATCCCTGGCAAACAAGTACAGGTTTGTTGTCGTGTGCCCTGCGATGGGTAAGACCATCTATGAAATGAACTATTACCCTGAAACAACAAATAAATGGAACATCATCCCCGGCGGAAAATTTGTGGGAGAAGTGCTGGTACCATTTATCGCCGAAAATTTCGGCCTGGCATATGAGAAGGAGAGTACTGGCATCATGGGGATTACAATGGGTGCCCATGGCGCAATACTTGTAGCGGAGACCTACCCGGAAAGGTTCGGTGCCGCAGCGGGGATTTCAGGGTTCTATGATCCAACGATAATGCCCAACAGCAGGCTTGTGGAATCGGTCTATGGAAGTTACCGCAAGCACCAGGAGCGGTGGGAAAACGAGGACAATTGCCTGAAACTTGCCGAACGCCTTGCGGGTGTGCATGTTTACCTGCACCACGGCGGCAAGATGGACGCATTCCAGGAGGGTCAGTCGCGCCTGCTGGCAATCAGGCTGAAGCTGCTTGAAAAGAAATCCGATGCCTACAGCATAACATACAGCGAAAGCAAGTCAGGGCAGCTGGGGTGGCTGTTCTGGAGGACGCAGGTTCCCGAGGTATTTGAGTTTTTTGACGCGAAGCTTAAGGAATGACTATGAGAGTGAATTTCTGACCTGGTCAATCTCCCTCTTGCCAAGCCCGAACATCGCGTAGACCATGTTATTTATGCCTTCCTGGCCTTCACCGCGTTCTGCGGCCTCAACAATTTTTATAAAACTTTTTACCACCGGTTCCGGCAGCAGTGGAACCGGAAGCTCCTCGATGTGGCTGCGCAGCACCTTCAGCGAATTGAACTTTTTGCGGAATATAAACTGGTAGAGTTCTGAATTGAAGAGCCCCATGATAAACTTCATCGGCACCCCCGGTATTTCGGGTATGACCGTATTTGCGCTGTTAAGCGTAAGCCTCCCTTCGCGGTCCATGGCAAATACGAGGCTGCTCGAAATGTACCTGTAAACCAGTTTTTCCCTTCTCCTGTACATATACTCGGGCGCGGCCTGCTGAAATTTTTCAGGTTCAAACTTTATGTACGAGTCCGGTTCGAGTATCCTGAAGGGTACAATGTCCTTCCCCTTTAATACAGGTTCTTTATCCTCATCAGGTGAATTGCTTATATACAGTTCATTGTTACCGGTTACGATCCCCAGGAGCCAGGTGGCATTCTCCTGCAAAGTTACATGCTTCACAGAGTAAACCCTTTCCAGTATCTTTTCATCTTCAGGAGAGAGGTTTATGTCAAAGACCACGTCGCGGTTTCTGCGGAAACGTTCAGGTTTAACGGTGTATGATTCGTTTTTTAAAATGATATCAACCGGTTGCGCTGATTTAATACGGCTGTCGAGGTCAAGAATCACAGTGGGGCTGAATACGTTCCTGAAGAGCCTGTCAAGGAACTCTATCCGTGTTACTGTGCAGTTCGAAAGCATGTATCTCCTGATGTCGCTGTGCATCTTCACGTTCATAACTGCTTCGGGCAGCACAAATGCAATGCAGCCCTCTGGTTTGAGCATCCTGCTGCTCTTAACGAGAAAACATGAAAAGGACTCGCCCGAGGTTATTTCCGGGTAGTAGTAGGCAAGGCGTGCAAGTTCCTCCTTCCTGTAGTGCGATCCCCACGGCGGATTTGTCGCAATTACGTTAAAGTCAGGAAGTGAGCTGATGTCGTCAAAGAGCAGGCGCTCGTTATAGCTCATGAGTGAATCGTTGCAGAAGATCCTGGGCTCATCGTCTTTTTCGGGGAACATGAGCATGAGGTTTATTCTGGCAAGGTTCACTGCAACAGGGTCAATGTCAACTCCCCATACGTTCTCCGCAGTGCCATATTTTTCTGCGAAGGCGATGAGGAACTGGCCTGTACCGCAGCAGGGATCAAGGAACATGGGGCCGCGGCTGTACAGCCTTTCTGCTATGCCTGATGCTACGCGGTCAGGGGTATAGTATGAACCCAGTTTGGACTTTTCACCTTCGGCGATTATGGACTGGTAGATTATACCCGTAATATTTTTCTGCTCCGGAATATCTTTATGGATTATGTCACATAAAAGTTCATTAAAAAAATGGGGGACAGAGGTCTTCCATGAACGCAAAATCGATGTGAGTTTTTTTCTCCCCTTTACTGTAAATGAGTCTGACATGAGTATCTTCTCTGCCGAAGTTCCTGCCAGCATGGACTTACGTTCCAGCAGGGCGAGTGAAACCGCGAACATTGCAGAGGAGGGATCTGCTCCGGATCCGCTGATTAGTGCTGACAGGGCCATGACCTTCTTGCGGTCATCTTCATGCTGAAAAAGTTCATCGGGGATAAAGGTCCTGGTTGACCTGATCTTGTTGGCCCTGCTGCCGAGCCTTTTTATCTCGCCGCTCTTTATCCTGGACTGCAGCGTGAGTACATCATCGCGTAAAAAGGCGTATTCGCTCTCTGAAGATATGGATGTGATGAAACCGTGGCGGACCCAGTTGCGCACTGACGCTACTGATATGCCAAGCATCTGCGCGGTCTCTGAACTTGTAAGTACCTGTTTACCTGAAAGGGCCTGATTCATCAGGATGACTGCTGTCCCCATGTGTAGACCAGTCTGCCGTTGCAGATGGTGTATTCGATGCTGCCGTACATTTCCACACCCATGAACGGCGTGTTCTTGCACCTTGAAATGATAAATGCTTCGTCGACCCTGATCTTTTTGTCAGGGTTGATTACAGTCACATCGGCGTAACCGCCTTTTTTCAGGGCGCCTCTGTCCAGTTTTAGTATCCGCGCCGGGTTGCATGTTACCTTTTCAAATGCCTGCTGGTATGTGAAGTTGTTGTTACGCACAAGTTCAGTGATAATGAGGGGCACTGCTGTTTCAAGTCCTATGATGCCGAAAGGCGCGTACTCCATCTCCTGCATCTTTTCAAAGAGGGCATGTGGTGCGTGGTCTGTGGCAATGACATCGATAGTTCCGCTGCGCAGGCCTTCGATTATCGCTTGTTTATCTTTTGCGGTCCTGAGTGGCGGATTCATCTTGGCCATGGAGAGAAATTTTTCAACCGCATCATCTGTAAGAGCAAAGTAATGCGGGGCTGTTTCGCAGGTAACACTTATGCCGTCCTGCTTGCCGCGTCGGATGATCTCTACTGAACCGGCAGAGGAGACATGGCATACATGCATCCTCCCCCTGGTAAGCCTTGTGAGAAGCAGGTCACGGGCAATCATGACCTCCTCGGCTTCGTTTGGGATGCCTTTGAGTCCAAGTCGGGTGGAATTGAGCCCCTCGTTCATGAGGCCTTCGTCAGCAAGGAGTTTGTCCTCTGAGTGGGTGAGCAGGGGCACGCCGAACATCCTTGAATACTCAAGGGCCCTGCGCATTGTGATGGAGCTCATGACAGGCCTGCCGTCGTCAGTGAAGGCAACTGCCCCGCCCTTGACGAGTTCGCCCATCTCTGAGATCTCCTCGCCCTTGCTCCCCTTTGTAATGTTCGCGGCAGGGAACACGTTGATCGGGCCTTTGGCCGCTTCCATGATTATGAAGCGCACCAGGGCCTGGTTATCAATGACGGGCT
>CAYTSF010000003.1:5154-8377 GCA_964440335.1 uncultured Leptospirales bacterium | reverse complement strand
TTGGCCGCTTCCATGATTATGAAGCGCACCAGGGCCTGGTTATCAATGACGGGCTGGGTATTGGGCATGGTCACAACTGAAGTAAAACCGCTCTTCGCGGCAACCCTCGACCCGCCGATGATCGTCTCCACGTCTTCACGACCCGGCTCGCGGAAGTGCACATGCATGTCAATAAGCCCGGGGAGCACAAGGCAGTCCCTGGCGTCGATTACAGTGTCAGCGGCAGCCGGCGTTATGTTTTGCCCGATGTCTGTTATGCGGTCATCCTGGATTACCAGGTCCAGCCTGTCGTCTGTGCCGCCCGCAGGATCGATCATGCGGCCGTTTTTTATTACTATTCCCATATTGTCAGTTACCTTCAGTTTCTTCGTCGGATAAGGGCTTTCCACCGGCCAGGAGGTAGAATACAGCCATTCTCACTGCAACGCCGTTCGTCACCTGTTCGTTGATGATTGAGTTGGGGCAGTCAGCCACTACGTCGTCAAGCTCAATGCCCCGGTTCATTGGTCCGGGGTGCATTACTATTATGTCGGACTTGCATTTTTTGAACCGCTCCTCTGTAAGGGCATAGAGCAGGTTGTATTCCCTGATGGACGGGAAAAGCGATCCCTTCTGCCTTTCGCGCTGGATACGCAGCATGTTTATTACGTCAAGTTCGGGAAGCAGCTCGTCCAGGTCATAGGTAATGTCTACACCGTACTGCCTGAATTCGTCGGGCAGGAGGGTCGATGGTCCGCAGAGTGTAACCTTTGCCCCCAGTTTTTTGAATGCCTGCACATCGCAGCGGGCCACGCGCGAGTGCTTGATGTCGCCTATGATTCCTATGTGGAGCCCTTCAAGGCTCCCCCTTCTTTCAAGGATTGAGTAGGAATCGAGGAGGGCCTGGGTGGGATGGGCATGGAACCCGTCTCCTCCGTTTATGACTGACGCGTCGATGTTCTGAGATAAAAAATGCGGCGCTAAAGAGGCCGCATGTCTCATAACAATATAATCGGCTTTCATTGCCTCTAAAGTCCAGACCGTATCAATGAGCGATTCGCCCTTGACAACGCTTGACGTGGTAACCGGAACATTTATCGTGTTGGCCGAAAGCATCTTGGCAGCCAGTTCAAAGCTGAGCCTGGTCCTGGTCGATGGTTCATAGAACAGGGTGCAGACAGTCTTGCCCCTTAGTACCGGGACTGATTTAATGTCCCTGGTGAACACATCCTTGAAATATTTAGCGGTATCGCATATAAGGAGAATCTCATCCCTCGAGAGAGATTCCATATCGAGTAAGTCTTTTCTGTTTAGTGAGTTCATGATTAATTCTGTCTGCGTATAATTAAAAAATGTCAACAGAATTTATGTCACATGGGGTAAATTTTTGAGGATATCAAAGGATAATGGCAGCAGCACAATTTTTAAACTCCTGAAAATTCCGGTAAAGATATTTTCAGGATGCTGCCGGAGGAAAAGTATCATACTGGCTGGAGTTTATGGAAATTTTATTCATATCCCCTTGGAGGCGGTGTTGAGATAATCTGCAGCACCTTGTTGTCCTTTACGATCAGGACGATGTTTGCACCACCTGATGCAAGTATTTTTTTAAGCAGTCTGGGATTCTTTTCTGACAGATAGGCCATATCGCCGCTTTCGGTTTCGGGCTTCTGAAACCATGCACCTGCAAGGGGTGTTTTGTCGGTATAGGTAAATTTTTCGCCGCTGGTTTCGATTGTGCTGGCGGTTATTGTTGCGTAGGGATTGACATCAACGTATTTTGCGTCGTCATCCTGTTCCAGGAACCCTTCAAATATATAACCCAGTGAATAATCGTTCATGCCGCAGTACTGTATCCATCTTCCTGTTCTCCCGTTGATCTCCTCGGTCTCCTGGCTCTGGCTGGATGTGAAATTAAGTACATATGAATCTTTGGGTATTGAAAAAAGCGTATTGCTCTGCTGGCCGGGCTGTTCTCTTACCTTGAGGCTTGCGGTTGTTACCCTGTAAATGGCATACCCGTTGTTTTGTGCTGATGCCTTGTATGTGGATACACCAGGCAGCAGGCACATGGTTATAACCAGTAAAAATCCGTATATACGTTTCATAATATCCTCCGAAGGCGCTGCAATTGTGATAAAAAAAATATCTTAATAAGCCGGCTGTCAATAAAATAATACTGCATACATCACGTGAAGTCAAGACAAGTTATCTCATAAACTCTTTCAGTTTAATCCCGCACCGGTTTGCCGCAGCTGTTGCAGAAATCCATGTTGTTTACAGTGAGCTTGCCGCATCCTGTACACGTGACCAGCACTCTGCCGCCGCATACCGGGCAGAATTCTTTTTGGTAATCAGCTGCTGCTGAACAGTGCATGCACTGTTTCTTTTCAAAACGCCGCTTCTGCATTCTCTTCGTGGTAAAAACTTTTGTCTGGAGCAGCCACACGATAAAGGCAATGATGGCAATTGATATGAAGAGCACCGCGTAGTACCAGAAGGATATCAAGTTCAGTTTTATCAGGAAGTCGTAGATGGTTTTCAGTATGACCCTGGGGATGATCTCGATGATAAGGCGGATAAATTCAAACATGAGCGGTACAAGGGCAACGAGGATCAGGTGCGAACTGATGACAACAGAAAGATTGTTTTCTTTCTGAAGCGCGCGCCTGTTCCACAAAACAAGAAGCAGCAGAAAGGGGAGGATAAAGATAAAATCGAAGGCGGTGCGTTTCAGGGCAAAGATTTTGTTAAAGCGTATAATGTCATCTTTGTAATCGGCCTTCTGCGATTGAAAAATCAGGTTTGCAGCTTTCTTTACTAGCGTGTTATCGTGAATCTGGCGTTCCAGTGCTATAATTTTTTCAAACTGGAGTTCCCTTTCAATCTCCTGGTTTTTACCGTAACCGTAGTTATCGTACTGTGTGTTAAGCCTCTCAAGGAGATCAAATTTTTCCATGAGAATTTTATTTCTCTTCATTTCGTCAAAGCAAAGCTGTATGGCCCTGCATGCGGGATGCATATCATCAGCTTCCGGCGTATGGTCATAACGTACATCATAAAGTAAAGTTTCGGTTATCTTATCAACGATGTTGTTCTCGACCCAGGTCTTTTCAATGAGCATGCTTTGATATGTGTAGGGAAAGTATTCATCTTCGCTTGTAAACTGGCTGATCTGCTCGCTTAACGCAAAGAAAAGAATGACCATGATAAAAATATCAGCCAGCAGCAGAAAGAGGAAAGA
>CAYTSF010000003.1:0-5054 GCA_964440335.1 uncultured Leptospirales bacterium | reverse complement strand
TTATTTCAGCAGTTTCTCCAGTTCGCCGGAGTTCTGAATCAGTTTATTAATCTTGGAGTTGAGGCTGGTTATAAGGGCGTTTATCTCGTCACTGATGCCGGCTATGGATTCAAGGTTGCGGATATGTTCGCTTATTTTTGTTTTCATCTCTTCGGAATGTTCCATGTTTTTGGAGGTGATGATCCCTATAAATTCAGCCTCCCTGAATATGCCGTTTATTATCGCGCCATATTTTTTTATAAGTGCCCTGATCTCCCCGTGCGCAGAATTGATGCCCTCATCAATAACCGGCATCGGGGACTTATTCGTTTTTGCAGTAAGAGTTTGTGCAGTGTCCTGTATCTTCAGGCGCAGGCTGAGCGTAGCAGTTTCAGCGGAGGAAATTTTTTCCGAAAGCATATGTACCTCGCTCCTGAAACGCTTCGCACCTTCCATTGAGCCCTCGGCAAGCCTGCTCACTTCGTCTGCGACAATGGCAAACCCGCGGCCGTGAACCCCGGCGCGCGCGGCCTCTATCGAGGCGTTCAGCGAAAGCATGTTCGTGCGGTCTGCGATCTCATCGATCTCGCTGACAAAGCTGTCAATGGCCGGTATGATATTCTTCATCTGCACTGTTGATGCATGGATCTGTTCAATTTGTTTCATGCTGGCAGAGAGTTCAGCAGACAGAATTGCTGCCGCATCATCGTCGTATGGTTTAATGTTTTCAGAAGAGGTTGATGTTGCTTTGAGTTTATCTATGAGGGAATTAAGGAGCGACGGGTCGAACTCGGAAAAATAGCCCTTGGCATTGGATGTTATTCCGGTCAGGTTGTCGCTGTCCTCTATCTGTTTTTTTATCAGTTCAACGACCAGCGAGAGTTTGCTCCAGCCGTCAAGTGCGCTTTTTACCAGGGTGTCCGACATGCTGGAGAGTTCGCTGCCGATTTCAATCAGTTCCCTGGTGAGCTCTTTCTGCTGCTCAAAAGTAAAGCGTATGCTGTCGACCAGTGCAACTACACGCTCGATGAGTTCCTTGAACACGACGCTGGTGAACATTACAGGAACCAGGATGGGCACCGCCGCGCGAATAACGCCTAACAGCGGAGGTACGGAATCGTTCGCGGCAGTATAAATGACGATGACCTGCACCACCAGGATGGATGAGAACCCGGTAAGAAGCCTTGACTTGTAGTTTTTCCTGAACCTGGCAAGGTAATAGATTGAAAACGAGAGTGCGATTATAAAGAACGATGAATAGAGGATCTGCGCTCCGGATTTAATGAAAAGCATTCCGGGTGTAAATACATTGAGCCAGTATATCTGCGCGGGGATATAAATGGCAACGGCAAGGGCCATGCCTGTTTTTATCACAAGTTCAAAACGGTTTCTGTTGGCAACGTATTCGTAGGTAAATGCCCTGGCAAGGAAAAGGACCGTGAGTGCAAAGAGGGCAGTGAAGATCAGCGGAAAAAATTTCTGGCTGAATGTGATACCGTACAGGATGTCCAGCATGCTGATTATGGCTGTACCGGTATTGATAAGGGTTATGCTGCATGCAGCCAGGAGTTTGTATACAAGCGCGGAGTCGCGTGTACGCCAGTATTCTGCCGCAAGGATGTAAACCATGATAGAAAAGAGAAGGGCCTGGAGCGAGTGAAGAAAGGTTATGCCGCCAGGGCTTTCCAGAAATGCTAAAAGACCCATGGTCCTCCGGTAATATTAAAGTGTTTTAAGCCAGATTATTCCCTTGTAAATATAAAATGATCCGATTATCACGACCGCTACGGAGAAGATTATCTTTATGAGCCTTTCAGGCAGAAAACGCGACAGGTATGGACCTATCTGGCCGCCGATGATTACCCCTGCGCCGGTGAATATCCAGAGCTTCCAGAGGATCATCCCTGCCTGAAGGTTCAGTATCGTGATGACCCAGTCGGCAGAGGCTTCGATGAGAATGGCGGTGGCATTGGCCCTCTTCGTTTTAAGGTTCATCCCTTTTTCGAGGAGGGGCTGTGACATCTCGCAAACGCCTGTACCTGTCGCAGCAGAGAAGAATCCGGAAATGGGAGGTATCCACATGAATGGGTAGATATCCTCAACCGGCACGTTGTCCCTTTTGCCGAAAGATCTGCGCATGGCGTTTACGAACTGCATCGATGCAACAAAAAGTATAATGAAACCGAGGATGAACTTCAGCAGGTCCCCGCTGATGACTATAAGCGCGTGGTTGCCGAGAACTACCCCCGGAATAGCGAGCATGAGCATAGTGAAGCCAAGGGGGAGTTCAACCATTTTATAGTAGATGTACCTGATTGCCCCGCTTGTCATACCCACGGTTTCAGTTGCAATACCCGTGGCTACAGATGTCTGGATGGGGAGCTGCAGAAAAAGGTTGAATATGGGCTGGAAGAGTACGCCACCGGAAAAGCCCGAAGAATTGGCAAGTATCGCTATAACCACAGCAACAGGGAACATGTACCAGTATTCAAAAGTCATGGCGCCACCTATTCATCCTGCTCGATATACGCGTTCATCACGCGGTCAATCTCTTTCTGCTCGATTTCAGGATGTATGGCATAGGTCTTGTACATCTTGACAAAGGTTTCAAGCGCTGAGAGGTCCTCCTGCATCAGTTCAAGTATCTTTACAACATCACCGCTGAGCTTCATCATGTTTTTGAAGTCCGAGAGCTTCATCCTTTTTGTATCGATGATCTCCTCGGCCTGTTCAACATGTCCCATGAAAAAAATCTTGTCTGACGCTTCGCGGATTTTTTTCTTGTGGCGGGATATCTCGCCCCGTATCTGCATGATCATGTCCTGCAGGTTCACGTTCATATCGTTGATGAGCCTGGCAATCTGGCCGATCTCGTCATCGGTCATGACGGGTACTGACACCGTTAGGTCGCCGTCGGCGATTTTTTTTGTTGCCTCGACTATGCCGTCCATGGGTGAAACAATATCGCGGGTAAAGAGGACAAAGGCGCCGACGATGCCGGCAAAGATAACAAGCAGCAGGAGTATCATCCTGTTGCGAAGCTGGGAGAGCGGACCGCTTACTGCGGCATCAAGCCTCTCCACCCCGATTTTATCCACTATGGCAGGAGAGACCGACGTGCTCATTGTAATAATAAGTTTTTCCCTGATCTCGTTTTTGAGCCGTCCTGAACTGAATTCAAAAATAAT
Source organism: uncultured Leptospirales bacterium (assembly GCA_964440335.1). Classification (GTDB taxonomy): domain Bacteria; phylum Spirochaetota; class UBA4802; order UBA4802; family UBA5550; genus JAAYBQ01. The sequence goes on along the minus strand of CAYTSF010000003.1, from coordinate 1,887 downwards.
CTCTGCGCTCACAGAGATCGATACGGCAGAAATCAGTATGAAGTAGAGAATCAGTTTCTTCCTGAGCCTGGAAAACTGTTTTTTATTATTGTTAATCAATTACAACCTGCCCGTAACCGGTCTTTTCAGTTTATCCGGCAGCCTTTTATCTGCCGTGCTTATACTTGCAGCTATATTATTTTATATACTGAAAAAATCAATAGCTTTTTCATTTATGAACACCTGCTGAAACATGCCACAAGATCGTCACGTGAAAAATCAGGCCTTTCATTGAAGAAAGCCGACGACCGCTGCATTTTCCATTCGCTGGCCGGTGCATGTACATTATAATATACAGAAGGATAGAGGGAGATGCCAAGCTTTTTCATGAAACTGATTGTTTCATTGACCTCTGCAACTGACTGCCCCGGCAGGCCCAGGATAAAATATCCGCGCACGTTAAATCCATGGGCAACAGCCGAAGAGGCGATTTTCATGAACTGCCCGGAGTCAAAGGGCCTGCCTGAACTTCTCTGCACTTCAGGTGAATGGCTCACCAGTGAAATATTCAGTTCCCTGAAACCAGCGCGCTTCATGAGCAGAAGGATGTCGTTGTCGAGCTTCTCGATCGATATGCCGTTCATGGCAGTGAGTTCGGGGTAGAAGGGCTTCGATTCGCGCTCACGTATCACTGCCTCGAGAAGATCCACTGCCCGGCCGCGTGAAGGAAAGAGGTTGTCGTCCTCAAAGTTTATGATGGCAGCGTTGTACCTGTCAACACAGTGGTTTATCTCATCAATGATGTCCGCGCTGCCGCGTTTCCGGTGGCTGTCTCCCCAGACGATGCGAGATGTGCAGAATGAGCAGTTGTTGGGGCAGCCGCGCGATGCGATCATCGAGATAAAAGTTTTTCCGTATCCCTTCATCGATGAAGCGGCAAGGAGACCGCGCTCAGGCATGTGCAGCCTTTCAATGTCGGGCACAATTTCACGGCCTGATCTCCTCAGCGCGCCCTGTTCAAGCCACGACAGGTTCGGCACATCCACAGGTGAACCGCCATGTTGTATCATCTGCGCAAGCATGAGTGAAGGGATCTCCCCCTCTCCGCTTATGACATAGTCCGCGCCCCGTTCAAGCAGGTCCCGGGGGTACAGCGAGGCGTGGTGGCCGCCTGCGGCTACGATGGATGATGGTGAAAAATTTTTTATCATGCTTATGATGCGTCCGGTCTCTTCGAAGTAGGTGGTGAACATGGATGACACAAGGTAGAGGCCTGCCTTCGTTTCGCGGATCCGCTTTTCTGTTTCCTGCCAGCTCATGCCGTAGTGGGTGTAGTTTGCGAAGGGGAATTTCAGGGTACTGCCCGTGGATCTGTATTTTTCAAGGTAACTGAATTCATGCGGCATGTTCATGACGCCGCGTTTTTTGGTGTGACAGTTTATGAGAAAGGGGGAATAACCCTCACTTTTAAGAGCGGAGGCGATGTACAGCAGCCCCAGGGGCTGTCGCCTGATACCTGTTGTGTAGAAATCCTCAATGGGCGGATTTACGAGGCAAATATTCATCCAGTCACATTACCCTGCTGCATTCAGTCTGGAGGCATGTTCTTCGCATACTGAATGATTTACAAGAATATTTCAGGGAGTCTGATTTTACCCTGAACAGATATTTATACCATTCATATGGTGGGATATACATGTAATTATAAGTTATGCGAAAAAAATTGCCATTAGTAGTGTGTAAAAACTTGACAAAATCGTACTAATATTCATACTATATATAGTACTAATTTGAGGGCTATAAATATGGCACAAACAATAACTGCAAATGATCTAAAAACGAAAGGTATTTCTATATTAAATGAAGAAACCTCCACGGGTGATGAAGTAATTATCACTGTAAGAGGAA
>CAYTSF010000002.1:43329-73571 GCA_964440335.1 uncultured Leptospirales bacterium | reverse complement strand
TGCCCATCAGGCGCACTTGCATATACCGTTGAAGGAACAACACACAAACATACATACAACGGCGCACCGAAAATCAGGACACAGCACAAGGGACAGATTGAGTTATGGGGCGGCATAGAAATTAAGGATGACCAGGGCACACAGCCCGAGGCAGCTGACCACTATGTGCTCTGCGGATGCGGCTGTTCAAAAAATAAACCATTCTGTACCGGCGAACACCTGCGGAAAAAATCACGGTGACACAATTGAACGGTTTTTCGATACAGGGGGTAAATGTAGGCAGAAGGTTCGGGGGATACTCGGTCTTCAAAAACATTTCGTTCATGGCTGAAACAGGAAGCGGCATGGCCATTACCGGGCCAAACGGTTCAGGGAAATCCACCCTGCTCCAGGTCATTGCCGGAATACAGTCCCCTTCGAGCGGACAGGTTATCCGCAGCCTGAACGGGGCAGAGCTCATGAACGACGACTTCTCCAGCCATCTCTCTTTTACCGGACCCCAGGTAAATCCCTATGACATGCTCACCGCGACCGAAAACCTTAACTTTACAATTAAAGGCCCTGACACTGAAGAACGCATCAGCTCCATGCTCAGCTACTTCGACCTCTACCCTCACCGCGATAAACTGGTGAAGCACTTTTCATCGGGCATGAAACAGAGGCTGAAGCTCATACATGCAATGATAAATGTCCCGGAAATTCTGCTCCTTGACGAGCCGGGCACCAACCTTGACCACAGCGGCAAAGATAAACTTTATGCAAAGATCGAAGAACTGAAAAACAGATGCATGATTATAATTGCCTCAAATGAAGATGACGAAATACGCCTATGCGATAACAGGATAGAACTTGGAAAACAGAATACTAAAACATCTTAAAAAAGATTTCCTCGTAGAATTCAGAAACAGGTCAGCAATCAACATAAGTTTCGCATTCGCGGGGATTACGACCCTTGCAGTGAGCTTCACATCAGGACAGGTGCGGCTGCAGCCCCATGTACATTCAATTCTTTTGTGGATAATAATTTTTTTCAGCGGCATGAGCGGACTGGCGCACATTTTTATCCGCGAGGAGGAGGAGAGGACATCTCTCTTCCTTGCAATACATTCAGTTCCAGAGGAGGTTTACCTGGCGAAACTGGCATTCAACCTGCTCTTCTTTTTATGCATAACTGCAGTCGTATCCCCGCTCTATATTTTTTTCATGCAGGCTTTCCCTGTACATGTCCTGAAACTGGCACTGACAGTAGCATCGGGCAGCATAGCCATTGCCTCCCTGTCGACAATTCTCGGCGCAATTGTATCAAAGGCAGAAAACCGGGGCACGCTCTTTACAGTAATATCTTTTCCCCTTATGCTTCCGGTTATGTGGATAGCAATAATGACAACATCCGCATGCTATGATCCCGCTTTAAATCCCGGTTACAGGAACATGCTTTTTTTACTTGCCTTTTCAGGTGTAATCACTTCCGCATCATATATGACTTTCAGATTTATATGGACAGAATAAAATGAAACCGGTTAAACTTATAGTATTCATCATACTCCTCCTGGCAATGCCCGTTGTATTTTACATGGCCCTTGCATGGGTACCTCCCGAAAAACATATCGGCGAGCCGAGCAGGCTGCTCTACTTTCACGTGCCGGTCGCATGGACAAGTGTCCTTGCCTTCATAGCGTCGGGATATTACTCCATCCGGTACCTTAAAAGCAGCGATTACAGGCATGAACTCTATGCCTACAACGCGGCTTATGCAGGCCTGGTCTATTCAATACTCACGGTTATTACCGGATCGATCTGGGCGCACCTGAGCTGGAACAGCTACTGGAACGATGACCCGCGCGAAAGGTCAGCGCTTATACTCCTGCTCATTTACATCGCATACTTCAGCCTGTATATCTCCCTCAAGGGGAAACCCAACCGCGGCCGCATCAGCGCAGTATACCTCATAATCGCTGCGGTCATAATGCCCTTCTTTGTTTTTATTGTACCGCGTGTTTATATGTCGCTGCATCCTGACATGGTATTCTCCGCGCAGAAATCCTTTGACCTTGAATCCCCCATGCGCATTACCCTGTTCATATCGGCGGGAGCATTTACGCTTTTTTATTTTTATATAATGAACCTCATGAACCGTACATCTGTACTTGCTAAAAAAATAATGGAGAAGATCAACGATGACTGAAATATTAATAGCGCTTATCATAATCTGGGCAGGCATAGCTTTTCTCCTGTTTAGGATTGACAGAAGGATCACATCGCTTGAAAGGAAAATAGATGAAAAATAAAAAAATCGCAGTATTCATTGTATTCATTCTTATGATAGTGGCGTCCATCCTGCTTCTCGGAAAGGACATGTTCAGCCCCTATGTAACATTTGAGTACTCAAAAACTCATCCTGACAAATACGTCCAGGTAATAGGGAAAAGAAACCAGTCCGATCCCATAAGCACAGATGCAAAGGGATACACCTTTACCATGGTTGATGAAAACGGCCAGAAGATGGTCACACATTGTTCCGGCATAAAGCCCTTTAATTTTGAACATGCCGAACAGCTCGTTGTTCTTGGACGGTTCTCTGTTGAACAGAAGATTTTTTTAGCTGATGAAGTAAGGACCAAATGCCCCTCAAAATACCAGAAGGAAGAGAAATAGCATGAATATAGGAACAATACTGATTGCAACAGCCATGATGCTCTCTGCCGCATCTGCAATTTTCTTTTTAAAAAGCAAAAACAGTACGGTAGCAATGCAGATAAATACAGGCCGCAGGTTATACTATATAACCACCGCGCTGATACTTTTTACGGTCATACTGCTTCTGAACGCCCTGCTTAACAATGAATTCCAGTATTCATATGTCTACAGCTATTCATCAACAACCATGAACATCGCCTACAAAATCGCGGCACTCTGGGCCGGAACAGAAGGGAGCTACCTGATCTGGTTATTGATCCTGAATCTCATGGGCCTGTTTCTCCTTTACAGGCGCCCGAAAAACGAAGACCTCATCATGACCGTGGTTGTACTTGTTCAGGCCATGATGCTTGTTATACTCATCGTAAAAAGCCCCTTCTTCAAAATATGGGATGTTGATAACACCATACAGCCCGGTACCCCCGTAACAGATGGGCGTGGGATGAACCCGCTGCTTATGGACCCGTGGATGGTTGCGCATCCCCCGGTACTCTTTCTGGGCTACGCTTCATCAACAATAATCTTCGCATTTGCCTTTGCTGCGCTCATAAGAAAAGAATATGAGAGCTGGATTTCCGGCACTTACAAGTGGGTCATGTTCAGCATGTTTACCCTGGGACTCGGTATTTTCATGGGCGGGTTCTGGGCGTACAAAGTCCTCGGCTGGGGCGGTTACTGGGGATGGGACCCCGTTGAAAATTCATCACTCGTCCCATGGATTGTATGTGTTGCCCTTATGCACAGCATGATGCTGCAGAAGAGAAAACCAGTGCTCAAGAGAACAAACCTGGGGCTAGCCCTTATTTACTTCATACTTGTTTTTTACAGCACATTTCTTACACGGAGCGGCGTACTTTCCGAATTCTCAGTCCACTCATTCCAGAAATCAGAACTTAAACTCTACCTGGGCATAATACTGGCGGTTATCTCAGTTGCGGCAGCAATAATATACATTCGCCGGATCAGGGACATCAAGTCCGAAGCGCTCAAGACCGAACTCTTCAACCTGGAGAACATGACCGTGTTCGGCATAATCGTTCTTCTCTTTTATTCGGTGATAATACTCTCAGGCACATCAATGCCAATTTTATCAAAAATCGCAGGCGCAAATCCAACTCCTGTAACAGAGAATTTTTACAACAATATATCAATACCCATGGGCCTCATGCTCCTTGTGTTCATTACCCTTTCAGCTGTTACTTCAATAAAATATTCAAGGCTCATACTTTCAGTAACCGGCCTGCTCTCAGTTGCCGTGGCTGCAGTTTACGTGCTCCTTCTTGGAAAAAATCCAACTGCTTTTCTGTTCCTTACCGCTGCCGTATTCCTTGTACAGCTTACCCTTCTCGACATATACGCGCGTGGAAAGGGAATTATCCTCTCTTCGAGAACAGCCCACCTGGGCATTGCAGTGATGATAATGGGTATAATCATATCAGGTTATTACTCCTGGACTGATCAGCGCAGGGTCGATGCCGGAACTTCATTAAACATCATGGACTGGAACCTGAGCCTGAAGGGTTACACGGAAAAAACATCACCGGGAATTGAAATGGCCCTGTCAAAAGAGGGAAGAACCAGTGATATTTTCATGACATATTACGTCGATGAGCACCTTGAGCCTTCATATAAGGAGCCTGGAATCATAAGCGGAATAACCGGCGACCTTTACCTCATACCGCAGATTTATTACTTCTCATCAATGTCATACGGAACCGAGGTCCTTAACAAGGGTGAAGAGAAGGATGTTCTGGGCCTCAAGGTAAGGTTCAAGGGCTTTATACAGAAGAATATGGGGCAGCCCGGCATGACAATCCTTGCAGACCTTCAGATTAATGGAAAGCAGTACACGCCTGGATGGATTGAATCTAACGGCGAGTTTCAGCGCCAGGAAAAATCCATAGGAAACACCGGCAGGATTGTATCTGTGGAGCGTATTGATGTTGGACGCGGAATTGCCCTGATCAGGATATCCCCCATTGTTACTGACAAGCTGCCGCCTGATTATGTTATCCTCGATATTTCATTTAAACGCATGATATGGCTGGTCTGGTTCGGGTCGCTGCTCATCAGCGCAGGAATGGTTATTTCAATGGTGAAAATGGCCGGGAGCAAAAGCTGACCTGTACCCTCTCCTCTCCGAAATCAGCGGAGAGGAGAAAACCCCCCGGCCTCATGGGCCAGCAGCAATTCTTTGACACCCTCTCCACCTGAAAAATTACCTGTTGAACCGTCACTTTTAATTACCCTGTGACATGGAACAATTACGGGGAACCTGTTCTTTGCCATGGCGTTGCCGATGAACCTGGCGCCGCCCTTTATGCCGCACTTCTCTGCAAGCCCGCCGTAGGAGATTTTCATGCCGGCAGGAATCTTTACCAGCTCCTCATAAACAAGAAGTTCTTTTCCGGTATATGAAGATGCGTCGAGCAGGATTGTCTTTTTATTTTTTTCAGGTTCATGAGGCTGCCCGTTCACAGAGAATTTTATGCAAAGCGATGTACCGGTTTTTTTTTCAGAATATCCATCGAGCCATTCAACGAGCAATTGAGCGCTATAGGGAATATTTTTTCTTCCCGGCGTGCATGCGGTGGTAAATTCTATGGCGGTAATCATTTCAGGAGTTGCGGAAATTTTAAGGTTACAGGGAGTCCCCCTGTAGTAGAATATCATTTCATCAGGCAAGGATAATCTCCACCTGTTTTTTATCAGACTCTATCTGCCTCACCAGCGATTCAGCGGAATCAAACTTCACCTCATCCCTGATTTTTCTGTAAAAGGTCAATGTCACTGTCCGGTCATACAGGTCGCCGCTATAATCCAGGATGTTCACCTCAATTGTCTGCGACGTTCCGTTAAATGTGGGATTGTACCCGATGTTGAGCATGCCCTTGTATGTTCTGTCATCAAAACTCACAGTAACCGCGTACACGCCGCCCGCAGGAATTATCTTGTCTGCCGACCGGGGCTTAATGTTCGCAGTGGGGAAACCGATCCTCCTGCCTCGCCCTTCACCCCTTGTAACAGTCCCTGAGAGCGTATACTTTCTGCCAAGGAGTAGTTCAACCTTCTCCATGTTGCCGTTATCAAGTTCCTTCCTTAGCAGCGTAGATGAAACCGCGTCGCCTTCAACGGCCTCTATACCGACCTGAGTAATCAGGATACCGGTACGGTCAGCCAGCTTCTTCAGGTAGTCAATATTCCCCTCCCTGTTCTTACCAAAGGCATGGTCGTAGCCGATAACGATCTCCTTTGTGCCAAGCTTTCCGATAAGCAGGTCGTTGTAGAACTGTTCAGCGGTCAGGTCAGCAATCTGCCGGGTAAACCGGAGCATGATAATATTTGTTACACCCAGTTCAGAGAGTGCCTGCTGTTTCTCTTCAACTGTTGTTATCATCCTGCAGACCGAACCGGGGTGTATGACAGTTCTAGGGTGATTGGAAAAAGTAATTACAAAGGGTTCGCCCGAATGCTCCCTGGATTTCTGAAGCAGGGTCTCGATGATCCTGCGGTGCCCCATATGCACGCCATCAAAGTTTCCTATGGTAACAACGGGATTCTTAATATCGCCCATGTTCTCAGGAATTTCATTATATATCTTTACACTTTTCTTATCCATGATTATGACCATTTGATAACCGCACCATCTGTTTTCAAGAGTTTTTTAATCATCCTTTTTTATGAATTAAAGCCCTTAACATGCACAAAAAATAATGTACACTCTCCATTCTGCCCGATATATTATCCATAAAAGATTTGTTGCGGAACTCCCCCGCACCTTCATCAATGCGGCGGTGCCTGTTTTATTTATTGCGCCTTTAAGTCGTAAAGTCAGCTAAAAATTTAATATGGAATTTTACTCAATTCAAATTGATAATGAAAACCGTAACCATAAATAATTCCGCCGGATTGAACGGCTCATTTATACCCATAGTGCAGGTACAGCCTCAAAAATCCGTGTTATCGCGGATTCAATTCGCAGTACCAGCCTCCAGAAAAATCACCTATGGACTTTTTAAGAATATTCCAGGCAGATTGATAAAAAAAATAATTCTATTATTGCATTTGATATTTATCGCTCCACTGATTCTCTTTGCAGAAATTCCCAATGTCATCTACCATTTAAATGACAAAGGGGAATTAATCGGCAGCTATCAGATATATTCAAAGAACGATATTCTCTTCTGCACTGGTGATGATCCGGCAGGCAAAGCGAACAACCAGGCAGCAGAGCTGATGCTGGCCGGCGACTTTGAAGGGGCAAAAAAGATCCTCCTTGCGGCCCTGAAAGAGGACGCGCTTTTCCTGCCCTTCAGGTACAACCTTGGCATATGCTGCCTCTACCTGTATCAGCTCGATGAGGCACTCCTTCATTTTACCAAGGCGCGGCAGATAGTACCTGAATACTCAAAAACATATTTGCAGATCGGCTACATTTATGACAGGCAGAACAAGGAGAGCGAAGCACTGGAGTATTTCCGGCAGGCGCTTATACGTAATCCAGGGGAGCTTGAGACCTATATCCTCATAGGAAACATCTACTTCAACAGGAACCAGATTGAACTTGCGAGAAAATACTACGAGAAAACCCTGAGCATTGACCCGGTTTATCCCAACGGGCTTCTGGGGCTTGCCAAGATTTATTTTTTACGGGAGGAATACGACAAGGCCATAGTATTATTCAAATCCATTGATACAACCAGGGAATACGATAAGGCAATGCACTACTACTATGCTGAATCGGCATTTAAAAAGAACGACTACGCGAAGGCAGCTGAACAATACGAAAAGCTTCTCTCATACAGAAACGACAGGTTCTTCCTTGTGAACTCCTACCTGCTCATCAAGCATAAACTTGAACTCTCCAGAAGGTTCATTGAATAAACAGCAGACCTGCTTTTAGCGGTTACAAAAATCCCTACTTGATTGTGAGCTTCGAAATCTCAATCCTGTAAAGGTTGTACGCGTTGGTCATCATAACCTTTATGTTCCTGTTGAGTTCCCGGTCTGTTGACCTTCTGTTCATGTATTTTTCAATCTCGTCAAACTGGTTCTTCAGTTTTATACCAATATTCTCAAGCTCGCTTGCTATGGCGATGGATGTTGTTGACCTGTTTCCGTAGGAGATGGTTTTTATCTGCGCTTCAATCTGCGCCTTGATCTCCTTCTGTTTTTCGATGTTCTCCTCTTTTTTATTGAGAAGATCGGCAGCGATGTTATAAAAATTTACAGGTGATATGTACTCCGCGTGTATTGTGTCATAGGCTATATCCGAAAGCAGCATCTCCGGCAGAGTAATTGAATAATGATTTTTCCTGAGCATGGACTCAGTTTTCTGGTCATAAATAATTCTGTCAGATACAGGTATTCTGTACTGCTGCTTATCTTTTATGTAAAAATTCATTATCTCATCACCAAGCACCATGAATTCATCGGTGATGAGCTCGATCTTCACGTTAAAATTTTTCTCCCTGACATTTGAATTGTTATACCTTTTCAGCTTATCCCTTATTTCAACTGCGGCTGTGATTGCGTCTCCGGGTTCAGTATATGCTATGGTAACCCTGCTGCTCTCCTTGTATGAAATTACGCCCGAAGTATCCTTCAGAGCGGGGATGATAAGTGAATCCGACAGAAGATAAAGCTCTATTAGTTCATAATAGTTAAGGCCTTCAGAGAGTGCAGTGAAATTAACAATTTCCGCAGTGAGAATAGTTACCGGTTTTTTTTCAATTCCGGTAAACCTGCTGTTCTCCTTAGACTGTCCACCTCCGGGCTGTGGAAAATCAAACTTTCTGAATATGTTTACTATGAAACTCTCTATCTCCTTCAGCTCCTCTTCGGGGAGTTTTTTTATAAGGTCAACAATGTCCCTGCTGATTCCATACTCCTCTTTAAGAAGTGAGATAAGGAAAAAATTGAAATCAGGCGTATGGATGTCCCTGAGCACCGAAAGTATTTCACGCTGGATAAACTTGTTCTTGATAATGAGCATCTCCCTGACAGACCTGAAGGCATCCTTGTTGCCAAGCCTAATGAGAATCATGCACGAAAAAATCCTTACCTTGATGCCAGGATCTTTCAGGTATTCCTGAACCTGCCTTGAGAGCTGCTGCTTGCTGTAATCGCTCCTCACTGCCATGATAGAACAGATAGACTTTACAATTGTCTCTTTAAGCAGCTGGTCTTTTACATTCATAAACTGCTCATGAAGATAATCAATATCCTCGCTGAAGGCGCAATGCCCCAGGCCTGTTATCGCCAGCTGCCGTATAGCTACATCGGTATTATTTTCGATAATCTGTTTAAATACACCGGCAGCATTTATGTTGGATTTTATCTCCTTTTCAGCAAGCACACGGGTAATGCCGTATACGATTTTACCTTCAGATCCATAATTGTTTTTCAGGTATTCAACGAGTATGTTGATTAGCCTTTTCTCTTTAAAAAGGGGGAGAAGGAGAACCGCATTTTCCTGCTCCTCGGGGCTGCCGGCTGTGAGCATGATCTCAACTTCACTCAGCATGTATGAATAGTTGACCCTGCTCAGGGCATAAACGGCTGATTCGTAGATTTCAGGATCAGGGTACTTTTTCAGGTAGTTGTAAATGTAAACCAGGGATTTTGCGGCACTATCGATCTGTAGCTTTTCAATTATACTGCACAGCCGGAGTATGCGCGACTGCAAAAACTTTTTCTCAAAATTTACCGACTCAAGCCTTGTAACCGTGTTGTCCCTTGATACCCTGTCGTCATCGATCATAAGGTCTATGAGCGCGGACAATGGCTCATAATTGACCTCTTCGATATAACTTATCAGTTCAGACATGGTTGTTATCATTCTCTTGGCAAGGTCTTTCCCCTCGGTATCAAATCCCGCAAGGAGCTTTCTTTTATATTCCGGGTTCATTTTGTTCAGGATGAAGTTGCGAACCATCCTGAAATTTTCCGGAAAAGTATTTTCAACAACATCCGGTATCATGAACTCGCGCCTGTACGTTTCAAAGAAAGTTTCGAGAGTCGCTGTAATGTAGCTGTACATCTTGTCCCTGAACAGGGTGTATGACCTGGTCTGAAACTTCTCTGTGAAATACCTGTTGAATACCTGGACAATCAGTTCATTGTCTGTATCGTGTTCCGAATTAAGCGAGATCAGGCTCCGCAGAAGTTTTTCCGGAAACCTGAGCACGGTAATATTCGTATAGATGGAATAAAGCACCATCCTCCTGAGAGACGCATCCTTTGATTCAAGTGCCTTCATCGTGTATATGACGGATTCCCTGTGGTTACATGAAAGCATGGCGTTTATGAAGGCACTTCTGGTTTTTGTGGAGTAATCCTCAAATCTCGCGGTGAGTTTGCCAAGGAGAACCTTGATGTTCAGAATAAGCTCCTCATCCTCGGTCATCCTCTTTTCAAGGAGTTTCTCAGCCGGGTTCTGTTCACTGTTTTCATCGCTGTCGCCTCCACTGAATATCAGCCGGTTCAGCTGATAAATGGATAAAAATACATGGTACGATATAGTATCATCGTTTCTCCGCAGAAGCTCCTCGTATATATCTGATTTTTTCAGAATCGGCAGTGCGCTTATGGCGCCGTAGAGCAGGTTCGGATTTTCTCCGATTTTAATTACAGAAAGCAGGTATGCACTCACTGATGGTTCTCCGGCACCGATTGACCTCAGAACAGCGAACGCTCTTCTCACAAGGTTTTCACAGGCACGGTCCTCTTTATATTTTTCAATGAACCCCATTACTGCTTCGGTTTCGTGGCTTCCGCCATTTGCTTCGATATAATCGAAAACGGAGTTTTTCTCTGTTTCGGGGATGTTACTGTCAAGAAGCTTTACCATGACCGGGATAAGCGAGGTATCATTAAAGCCGGAGAGCATATGGATCGCGCTTGTTGTTATATCCCCCCCTTTTTCCAGTTCCCGGACAAGAAGGGTTTTTCCCGTATCGGATTTCATAAGGCCCAGGATGCTGTGGAATGATACCCGTTCATAGGGATCGAGCTTGAAATTCCTGCTGATTTCAAGTTTAATGGTCTGGAGAAAGTTTTTTTCTTCGCTCAAAGTCTTCTCTCATGAATATGATTTATGTACACTGATACCAGAATAGTATATATTAGCCCCGGGCTGGTATTTAATCAAGCAATTATAGACTGCACTAAACTTATATATTTGATTAAAGTACTTAAAAATAAATTGACTCCGGCACATGATTTGTATTAAATTTAGCACGAAATTAATGTACTTAATACTTCATCCTGATTTACTATATTTATCGGTTACATGTCATATTTACATGTAACAAGAATGTAAAGGTCCGGTTCGAAGTATAAATACATATTTAAACGAAGGAGAAATGTGATGAAAAAAGCTTTAAAAGTCTCTCTGTCCTGTGTTCTCCTGACACTGTTAATATCCTGCGGCGGCGGCGGTAGCGTCAAGGATGATGACGGTTCAGGGAAAGGACAATCAAACAGGGGTCAGGCTACAGGATATGCAATGATATTCGATGGTGATACAGCTCTTGCCAGGGACAGGGCTACTGATGATGCTAAAAGTAAACTCGTTGAGACCATTCTTGGCTCAAGTATCAGCGGCAAATCTGTCATGGAAAATTATGTGCTCGTATCGAATATAGTTGAATCAAAATCATACGGCCTTGTAAAAAATATCAAAACAATCAAACAGTGGCAGGAAGGCGAGGAGTATTTTGTAACAATCGAAGGTACGGTTGAAGAAGCGGCTGTGGCTGACGCTATCCAGGACGCTCTCGAAAGGTATGGCAAACCCAAATTCATGGTTCTCGTTGATGAAACGATTTCAATTGAAGGCGGAAAGGAAAAAAATACTCCGGGCATGACTGTAACAGAACTTACCATCATGAACATCATGGGCAATTCAGGATTCGATTTTGTTGATGCAGAAATGACCCAGGAACTCATGAAAAAAGAAAAAGCCAAGATGACCAAGGCTGTTTCAGGAAAAATTTCTGACGACGTGCAGGACCTTCTGCTCGATAGTGCAGGCGCCGAGGTTATTATTTTCGGTTCAGTAACAGTTACAGATCAGACTGATGCTATAAAGGACATTTCTAAAAACATGAAGTCCAAGCAGGCAAACATTAACCTCAAGGCGGTCGATGTCTATACCGGAAAAGTTATAGCTACTGCAGTAGAAAATGCCCCGGCAATACACATTGATGAAAAAACCGCTGCCAAGGATGCCATCCAGAAATGCCTCAGCAAGAGCAAAATCCTCGGCAAAAAAGATGACGATGACAAATACCAGCCGGGCGACTTTATGAAAACGATCATAAACCAGTTCGTAAAAGCAGCCAACGCAAGGGAAATCAACGTTCTCATTACAGGACTCGACGCTGCACAGCTCAAGGATTTCAGGGACCAGTTAACCAACAGGGTACGCGGAGTTTCCAAGGTTCTCGAAAAGGGCAGGGACGGAAAAGCAGCAAGGCTTGAAGTTTACTTTGCCGGTAAAACAACCGATTTTGAAGAGGAGCTTCGCGCAAAAGCTGATAAAATGGGTTATGATATTGACGTTGTCCAGTCGCGACCAAATAAGCTGATTATGACAGTAAAGAAGAACAAGTAGCTGCATCAACCGCAGTTTACTAAAAAAGCTGACCTTCAATGGTCAGCCTTTTTTTTACAATGTTTTCCCTGAAAGATCAAGGGCTGCATTATCTATGGTGCCGTACATTTTTTTAAGTTTGTCGCGCAGGCTTAAAAATTCTCCGCTTCCCCTGTAATCCGCCAGCATCCTGATATTACCTGTTCTCCTTGCAGCGATAAAACATTCACGGTCCTCATCGCTCATTCCCAGGAACCTTTCCAGCGGATCCAGAACACTTCTCCTCTCTTCAGGAAGCTTTCCGTTGGCATCTTCGATGAGGTTCATCATGTGATCGCTCTGGATGAAGCAGTTAACTTTTTCGAGCTGTTCAATCATGCACTTAATCTCCATGATCTTTTCTGTTTCAGTCAGCGGCACCCAGTCTCCACGGCTCATCATTTCATAAAGAGGGGTTCCGGGTACTGGTGAAGTTGTCCTGATCCTTACAAATGAAGGGTTCACCGCGTTTATGACACGGGCCGTTTCATATGCGTTCTCTTCAGTGTACTGTTTTCCTCCCAGGCCGGGCATGTAGTATTCTGAAAGTTCAAATCCTGCTTCAATTACCCTGCGGCCGGCAGTTATGTGTTCTTCGGAAGTTACTCCCTTGTTGATCAGCCTGAGCACATTATCAGAACCTGACTCCATACCAATATGGATACGGTTAAGTCCTGCCCCCCTGATCTCTTTCAGTTCATCGACATTCCGCGCCATAAGTGTTTTTGACCTGGTGTAACAGGTTATCCTTTCAATGGTGGGGAACCTGGCTGTTATATAATTAAGGATTTCCACCAGGTCGCGGGGCCTGACGACCATGGAATCGGCATCCTGCAAAAAAAGGCTGCGCATTCCGTAATGCATCCAGAACAGCACCTGCTGGAGGTAGTTTGAGTTGATGCCATCCTCCGTAACAAGGCTGTTGACGATGGCATCACTTATGTAGCCTCCGGAGTTTTCCCTGAAAACCCGTTCACCTGTTTTCTGCGTAATATAGTACATCGAATCGATGTCTTTTTTTATTTCATCAACGGTGCGCATGGAGAACTTCCCTGTCTTATAAACAGGGCAGAATGCGCATTTATTCCACGGACAGTTTCTTGTGACACGAAGAAGTATGCTGTATGCCTCGCTGGGTGGTCTTATTGGTCCAAGTTCGAATTCATGCATATAATTTATCCCCGATTTTTCTTAGTAAAGGCATGGGTTAAAATGTTAAATTCTTTCCGGTTATTCCGGAAATCTTCAATATCAAAAAAATAATTTGACACAGCTGTCTATAAAAAAAATGATCTAATCAGCTTAGAGGAGACAGAGTTCCGGGTTTGCATACAAGATGAATTGAAAGCAGACCGGCTTATAAAAAACTTTTCAGTACAAATCAGACTATATACAAAGCCTGAACCAGACAATCAACAGGATAGAAAAATGGAAGATACAAACAGCCTCATACAGATACGTATAGACAAGATAGATGAGATAAGGGAGAGTTTCGGTATAAATCCGTTCCCTTATAAATATGATGTAACGAACTTCAGCCAGGAGATCACCGACAATTTCGACAGTTTCTTTGAGTCAGCGCAAAAAGTATCTCTTGCCGGCCGCATAATGGCTGTGAGGATAATGGGCAAAGCAAGTTTCTGCACAATCCAGGACAGGGATGGACGAATTCAGCTTTATCTTGCGGAGAACACGCTCGGTGAACAGACATATAACCTCTTTAAAAAACTCGATCTTGGAGATATAATCGGCGTAAAGGGAATCGTAAAAAAATCCAAAACAGGGGAGATTACCGTCTTTTGCGATGAATTCACCCTGCTTACAAAAAACATCCGTCCGCTGCCGGTAGTAAAAGAGAAGGATGGCGAAACCTTTGACCTCTTTGCAGACAAGGAGCTCCGCTACAGGAACCGCCAGGTTGACCTTATTGTTACACCGGGAGTTAAGGAAACATTTAAAAAACGCATACAGATTATCCGTAACATAAAACGGATCCTTGACAGCAAGGATTTTTTTGAAGTGGAAACTCCCATACTTCAGCCTGTTTATGGAGGTGCAGCAGCCGCTCCCTTTACTTCTCACCACAACGCACTGGACATCAACCTCTACCTGAGGATTTCACTTGAACCATATTTGAAGCGCCTCATTGTAGGCGGATTCGACCGTGTCTACGAGATAGGCAAGTGTTTCAGAAACGAGGGCATCGACCGTACCCATAATCCTGAATTTACCATGATGGAATGCTACCAGGCATACGCTGATTACAACGACATGATGAACCTGGCTGAGGAACTCATAGTAAATACGGCCATGACAGTAAACGGCTCAACAAAAGTAACTTTTGACGGCATAGAGATTGACCTCAAAACACCATGGAGAAGGATCAAGGTAACTGATGCCATTAAGGAATACTCCGGGCTTGATGTAATGTCAATGAACGATGATGAAATCAAGGCAGCCCTTGATAAATTCGGCGGACAGATAAAGGGCGATTATATCCGTGGGCTTGCCATTGACGAACTCTTCCAGATTCTCGTTGAGAGCAAACTCATTGAACCGACATTCGTAACCCACCAGCCTGTTGAAACGACGCCACTCTGCAAACCGGATATTGAAGATGAAAGGTTTCTCCAGAGGTTTGAGCTGTTCATAAATGGCACGGAGTTCGCCAATGCATACAGTGAATCCAATGACCCTGTATTCCAGCGCAAAACCCTTTTTGAACAATCTCTGAGGCGTAATGTCGATGACGAGGCGCCGCCAATGGATGAAAACTTTGTTCAGGCAATCGAGGCCGGCATGCCTCCTACTGGCGGCATGGGAATCGGTATTGACAGGCTTGTGATGCTGCTTACAGGTGAGTTATCCATCAGGGACATACTTCTCTTCCCCACGATGAAGCCTGAATAGGTATCCTCGAAGAAATAAGCTGCGGCAGGCTACCTCTGCTGCAGCTTATCGATGCAATAGTAGAAATGTTTCTTTGTATATTCCCTTATCTTTTCCAGTGGCAGAAATTTTATCTGGCCGGGATTATCAGCCAGCCCCCCATTCCCGCTTACCTGTGCCAGGTACGAAATATAATTAAGGGCTGCAATCCTGTGCGGGTTCATCTGTCCGTAATTCAAATAGCTGTAAAGAACAGCCAGGCCCAGGTAGGGATTTGCATATATTGTGCTCGATAAGGACAGCTCCTCGCCGGTTATCTGGTCGTAATTATTGAACCTGTTGTTCAGGTACTTGTGAGTCAGTTCATGAACAACCAGCATTCTCCATATCTCAGACTTGATCGATGATTTATCCTTAAATGACCGTTGCAGGCAGTACTTGATGTCTTCGGTGACTTTTGATCCTACAAAAAGCCTGGACTTGTTGTCTTTTCCATTGATTACATTCCTGGCTATGAGATAATCGTTATTCACCTCATCAGGGCTGATATATATCATATCGTAATACAGTGTTGTATTACTCGTGGAGAACTCGTCGTAGTAGATGTACGGTTTTATATAATACATATCTTCATTGAGATCAAGAAGAGGGTGCTTGATATCAATTTTAATCTTTTCACCGTATATTATGTAATCAAGCGTTAAGGGGATGCTGTTGCCCGTATTATCCCTGAAAAATTTAAGCACTATGTTTCTCTTTAAAAGCATCCTTTCAATATCCCTGAGCTGGGAATCCGAAAACTGGTGCGGTTCAATGTATACTTTTAATACGAGCTCGGCCTCTTCTGCGAGTTTTGCGTCCTGTATAGTGGCAAGGTAGGATTTATACGCTTTTACATTGAACCCGTAGTTTCCCATCTCTTTTAAAGAAATGGTCCCCTTTTGTATAAGATTAACAAAATGCTGGTTCTCATTAAAAAGCAGTACTATGTAAGCATAAAACTTGCCGTTTACCGTGTTGAGATTTCCACTTCCGTAACTGTATTCCGAGATATACTCCCCTGAATTATCATCCGCAAAAACAGGAACTTTATCATAGATAACAGCAGCAGCAAAAAACAAGCTGCATATAATAAACATTTTGTTGCATAAATTAATCATAATTTATCATATAACATGCGCATTAATGAAACTGACAAAATAATATATTATAGATATTCCACCAAGTACAAGAATTGCTATAAATATCCTGGGATGCCTGAAGATTAATTGATAAATTCTGTTCTCTCTATACTTCATTATTACTTTGAAAATTTTTAAAGATAAACTGTGTCTCACTTGAATTTCCTGCACTTATATTTTTATGAATTTAAACCTCTTTCCGCAGTTCTCCGCAGAAGAAAATTTGGTGTTTTTTACCCCAATGATTCAGGTAAAATCCCTTTTTTTATTACTCTACAATTATTTGACAAAAAAGTAAAATCATTTTTCCCTGCAGCATGCTATTATTTGCCGGCTAACAGCAGGTTCAGTAATATTCCGCGCTGTATATAGGCAATCTTTATTTTAAATTCCTTGTTTAATATTTTTCAGGATAAACCAATGATCGAGATAATACTAATAATGACTTCAGGAATGATTACAGGTTACATATTCAGGCATAAAATCCGCTTTATTGAAGCCGTAGAAAAGCTCACTGTTTATGCAATATACCTGCTACTCCTTCTTCTTGGCATGTCTGTTGGAAATAATGACAAACTACTCTCCGGTTTCACTACTATCGGCCTGAATGCGATCATTATCTCCATTTCAGGTATAGCCGGGAGTGTTTTACTTTCAGCCCTGGTCTACAGGTTATTTTTCAGGAAAGGATTCTGACAATGAAAGGAAGCATAAAAATAATCCTTTTCTTCAGCACCGGGTTGTTCCTTGGCATTCATGGATTATCCATTCAGAAACTGCTTAGCTTTGATCCCGGCATATATGCACTTTACCTGCTCATGTTTCTTGTAGGGACCGGCATAGGTGCTGACATTACAATTTGGAAAACAATTGGTTCCATGAATATCAGGATAATTATGGTACCTCTCACAGTTATTGCAGGAACAATGGCAGGAACATCAATCTGTTCTTTTTTTCTGAAGGATATTTTACTGAAAGATTCAATAGCTGTGGGATTCGGTTTCGGGTACTACAGCCTTTCGAGTATAATCATATCTAACATACGAAACGAAACACTGGGCGTTACGGCGCTGGTTGCAAATATTTCCCGCGAGATATTTACCCTCGTTGCCACTCCCCTGCTTGTAAAAGTTTTCGGCAAACTTGCACCTCTTGCATCAGGTGGCGCCACATCGATGGATACTACTCTTCCGGTAATTGCTAAATTTTCAGGCAGGGAATATGGCGTAATTGCTGTATTCAGCGGTATCGTGCTCACTTTGCTAGTCCCGTTTCTAATAACAGCTGTTTACCGGTTTATGTAGACGGTTAAGCAGCAGGGACAACTTCAGAGTTTATAAAGATAGTCATTTACTGGCGATGTTCTTTTTATTAAGGATACCGAGTATCGCATACAGGGTATCAATGTGCGGAGTTGCAATTTTTTTTACACGGGCTATTTGACGGGCACTGCCAAGAATTGCGTCAAGCTCGACCGGCCGCTTTGATTCATAATCAAGAAGCATGCTTGTCTTGTATGGCTTCATTTTAATCGTATCATCTATGTTTTTCTTTATCAATTCCTCAGCCACCGGGTGACCATCAGCAGCTGCAATATTAAAAATTTCACGCATTACATTTTCAGCCAGATGCTTTAACTCTGCGTCACTCATGAGCTCATATGTATCAGCTCCGCCGCATATTACAGAGAGGGGATTAAATGGCGCGTTCCATAAAAGTTTTTTCCACCTGGCGGCAATAACATCCGGCTCTGCCTCTGCCGGAACACTCGCCCTGTTAAACATCTCAACAAGTACTTTGACTTTTTCTGAAATGCCCGAAGGATATGTACCAAAAACAACACGTCCGTAGTCTGAATGATTTATATGGCCGTAACCTGTTCTTGAAGCACACACGAATGCGAGCCCTCCAATAACCTCGTTATCAAAAACATCTGCGACCGGTTTTTCGTTGCCAATACCGTTCTGGAGCATGACAATGGATGTACCAGGATGAACAGATTCCCTGATCATTGAGACAACATCAATTTCCGGCAGGACCTTAACTGCAACAATTACATAATCAGGATTTTCACCGTACTCAGATCCGTTTTTAATAACTGATCGCGGAATGAAATGGTAATCCCCATAGATACTTTCAATAAAAATACCATCCCGCCTGACCTCATTATAATCCGACCTGCAAACAACTGACACCTGTGCCCCTGCCTGGGCCAGCTTGCCGCCGTATAAACCGCCAACAGCCCCTGTGCCGTATAAAAGCACTTTGATATCTTTAAAATCTTTCAACCGGTTCTCCCTGCAGAAAAAATGAGGTCTGCTGCATGAAAAGTCATGCAGCAGTAAACTTTTCAGAAATCGAATTTCAGTCCAAGAATTCCTGAACTTGATGCGTATGTTGTGTCGTGGTCAGTCGATTCGTACATATATTCACCAAAAATCCTGATAAAAGGAAAAATTGTGAATTCAGCGCCTATGCCGGCACCCCATGCTTTAAAATATTCGGTATCAGTTTCGCCGGATACTTCAACTTCGTCAACAACGGCAAGAGTCAGCCTTGCATAAGGTGACACAAGGGGAATTGGTGTAAAAAGAAGATTTACATCAAGGCCTGTTGATGTCCTTGTACAATCAAAATCCATACTGAAAGTATCAAGTGTGAGTTTGCTTATCTGGTAATATGCACCTACGGCAATACCAAAGAGCGGCACCAATGAAGTATTGTAATGGGCTTTTGCGCCGTAAAGTACGCCGGTAAAATCATCGGTTGCACCATTAACATCGATTGTTCCGCTGAATGAATAACCTCCATAGACACTCACATCGGCAATAGCAAAACTGCTGCTTTGCACCGCAATAACCAAGCCTGCTGCAAAAATCATTATTCTGATAAAATTTTTCACAGTTGTCCTCCTTAATTTAATTAGAATAATACTGCATTGTATTCAGGAAAAAATCAAGTTTATTTCATGAATAATAAACAAATCCCATCTATTACTTTTCTGTTTATCATTAGACATGTTGCAAAACTCTGTTTTGCGACGGTTGGTGCACTTCGGTACGGGCTATGCCCTGCTCAGTGACCTGGCCGAACCGTTGGCAGGATTGCCCGCTTCGATGCTACTCAGTGCAGAGCCTGCGGGGCTTTTTTCGCGGGCTTTGCCCCATCCCCAGTTTAAAAATGAGAAAAACAACAAGTCTATTGAAAAAATTTATATCCTTCACATTCCACTGGAGGGCAAAAAAATATAGCACTGTTAAAAACCAATTTATGGAATGTATAAAATCTCTACTTGACATCTTTGAATAAGTTACAAACAAATAAAAGATCAGAATACGAACATTGTATCACCCAGTCTGGATTCAATCATGCGATAACGGGAAGATTTACCCATGAAGATTCTTTTAACAAACGATGACGGTTATAATTCCGAGGGCATACAGAGTCTTTATTCAGTTCTCTCTGCAGAACATGAGACCTACCTGATTGCACCCGACCGCGAAAGAAGCGCCTGTTCAAATATTTTAACCATGCGCGAAGAGGTACATGTAAGAAGGCACGATACCAGTATTTATTCCGTTTTCGGTTATCCCGCTGATTGTGTCAGCCTGGCGCTTCATTCCGGACTGATACCCGATATTGACCTTGTTATCTCAGGCATTAATCATGGCCCGAATCTGGGCGACGATGTACACTTCTCGGGAACAGTCGGTGCCGCAAGGACTGCTCATATTTTCGGAAAACCCGGAATCGCTGTATCAGTTGATACATTTCACAAACCCTCAATTTATTTTAACGAAACAGCGCAATTTATGTTGGATTACATAAAATCCGGCGAATACCTTGAAATGCAGTTTATAAACATCAACTACCCGGACCTTCCACAAGAAAAAATAAAAGGGTCCATGTATACCTTTCTTTCTAAAAGAATTTATATTGACCGGTATATTCATAAACAGAACCTTTCCAATGATGAATACAGCCTCCTGCTTGACGGAAAGATTGAAACACGATATACTGAAAACAGCGATGATGATGCTTTGAAAAAAGGGTATATATCTATCACGCCTATGACAATAGACAGCACGGATTATTCAATGCTTTCAAGAAAGAAAAAGTAATGGATGATATAAACAGAAATATTCATGATCATATCAGCGAGGCAGTAAAATCCCTTGCAGACAGAAATTTTGAAAAAGCACTCGAGGAGTTCAGGGCTGCTGAAGTCATTGACAGGGACAACCCCGAAATCCTCTTTAACATTGGAATCACTTACACGCGGCTTGGCCTTTATAAAACAGCCATTGAATATTTCGGAAAGGTATTGAAACTCAACTCCGGATTTGTTGATAAACATGCTGTGAAAAAAAACATGGCATACTGTTTTACCAGAACAGGCAACTATTCAGAAGCGGTTAATCTGCTTGATGACGTAACCCTCAACTTTCCATCAGATACAACAGCCCTTAACATGAAGGCCTACTGTCTCCAGCAGCTCGGGATGGATGATGAATCCCTTGCAACTTACAGGCTCGTTCTGCAGAAAAACCGGAACGACATTAACAGCCTCAACTCAGCCGCATACCTCATGTCTCTTGCCGGAACACAGCTCGATACAGCTTATAAACTGGCAAAACACGTTGTCATGAAAAATAGTGACAATCCGGCATACCTTGACACACTGGGCTATATCTGCATAAAACTGAACAAGCCTGACGAGGCCGAAGTCTATCTTACAAAGGCCATAAGCATTTTGCCTTTTGACAGGGAGATCAGGCAGCACTATGATGAGCTTATAAACCTGAAGAATTCAAAAAAAAGCTGACCCTATATATTCAGGGAATAAATCTCTTTTTCAACGAACAGAAGATAGTCAGTTCTCAGGCTCTGCAGGGTCTCGTATTTCATGCTTCTCAGGTAGCAGAATTCAAGAATTTTACAGAGTTTGTAAATCATATGGATCAGGTCTATGTATGGCAACTCTTCATCACCAAAGCCTGGCAGACCAACTGTTTCAAAACTGAACTTATACTGAAGAAAACTCCCCCTGATTGCTTCATAAGCCTTATATGTATCCTGCGTGACTTTTTTTTCATCTGCCTTCTGCTTGAGTGTTTCATGAATAAAGTTTAACCTGAAAAGTTTTCCATCTGTTTCGTTATAATAGTACTTCAGAAAATTAAAATAATTTCTCATTGTATTCCTTAGTTCGAACATCTCCATGAGGATACGGTTATACTCCTTCATTTTTACCGCCCGGCTCTCTTTCTCAAAAAAAACTTTAACTGCGAATTCGTTCATCCTCCATCCCAGCTCATTGGAACTTGCTTCGAATAGTGAAGATATCTCTTCATTATATTTTTTAAACTTTGCAATGTTCTCTTTAATTACCAGCTGCTGGTTCAGAATTTTTATAAATTCCATGAGAATCAGTTTAACGTCCGCTTCATAGTTGAAGTTCTTTTTATAAAAAAATTTACAATATGCGGATATGAGATAATAAAAGTCA
The DNA here is from genome assembly GCA_964440335.1 of uncultured Leptospirales bacterium. Classification (GTDB taxonomy): domain Bacteria; phylum Spirochaetota; class UBA4802; order UBA4802; family UBA5550; genus JAAYBQ01. The sequence goes on along the minus strand of CAYTSF010000002.1, from coordinate 51,658 downwards.
CTGATAGATCGTTTGGCCAATGTTAAAAGAAGGTGTTTGATATTCAGGAGGTCGCTTTCAAGTTCCAGGATGAAGTTATTCACAGAATCAATTGCCTCTTCAATCTCCAGTCTATCGCTTAGCCTCTGCTGTATAGCTGAAAGAATTGAGTTTTCAATGCATGTAATATAAAAAAAATAGAGGCTCTGAAGCCTTAATTCCCAGGACATCTTTTTTTTGATATCTGAAAGCCTGTTTTTTATATTTTCAGATAAGTTAACCCCTTCACCCGCTTTATAGTTTTCCCATGAATCAGGAATTTTTATAAGTTTTGAGAACAGGGTTTTATCCTCTGACCTTATTACATAACGATAATAATCAGTCCTTGCTTTCAAATACTTATCTTCCAGCAAAACTATCTCTTTTCTGACAGAGGGATCTACTTTTGATGAATTTTTCTGCTTCACTTCTCGTTCTCCACCGACAATCCTGTTCTTATCAACATTAATAACATATTTTATCAACAGAAAATCAATGTTATAAACAAGCTATCAATATAATTTATTTTTTTTTCATCCTTCAAAAAAAGGGTGAATTAATTTCTTGCCAAAAACTTTCCTCAAAGCCATGTATTTATTCATTATCTGACCTGTGAAAAAACACATGTAATTTCTTTTTCGAATTCTTTAATCCTAATCTTGCAAAAAACTGCTATTCAGAGATAGCGAAAAATATATTTATAAACAAACTTATCAACAATTGTTGATAAATAATGGGGTATTCTCTTGGCACAACGTATATGGGATATTGTCCTTGGAAATCTTGAAAAAAGGATCAATAGACAATCCTTTAACATGTGGTTAAAGGATACTGAACCAATATCAATTAATAACGATTTACTAACAATTAGAGTCAAGGATGATGTAGCAGCAAGGCATCTCAGGGACCAGTATTTACGAGATATTGAAGAAATAATCGAGGCTGCGACAGGTAAAAAGTATATGTGTGAATTTGTCACCGAAGATGCTTCTGTTTTACCTGAGCCTGAAGTACATTTTACAGAAAGAAAAGATACAAAAAGAACTGATAACCATGTATTACCCCTGAATCCAAACTACACATTTGAAAATTTTGTAATCGGCCCTAATAACCAGCTTGCTCATGCAGCGGCAAAATCTGTTTCCAGGTCACCTGCCACACAGTTTAATCCTCTTTTTATTTATGGAGGGACCGGTCTTGGAAAAACACACCTTATACAGGCTATCGGGCATTACATCCTCAAGGAACGTCCATACCTCAAGGTTCTGTATATTCCTACTGAACAGTTTATCAATGAATTTATATATTCTATTCAGACAAATACACAGCAGAGTTTTAAAATCAAATACAGGAATGTCGATATCCTGTTAATAGATGACATACAGTTCCTTGAGAAAAAAGAGGAAACCCAGAATGAATTTTTTCATACCTTCAATACCCTTTATGAAAATAAAAAACAGATAGTAATTTCGAGCGACCGGCCGCCAAAGCAGATAGCAACCCTTGCAGACAGGTTACGCACCAGGTTTGAGTGGGGTATGATTACTGACATTCAGATTCCCAACCTTGAAACAAGGGAGGCAATTCTCAGAAACAAGGCATCCAAAGAGAACATTGAAATATCAGATGAAGCTTTCAACTATATCGCCAAAAGAATTACTTCAAGTATACGTGCACTAGAATCAGCTCTGGCGAACCTGAGGATGGTTTATGATATCCACAAGGAAGTAATAACCATAAAACATGTAAAGGACCACCTTAAGCATCTCTTTGATGAAGAGACAAACAGAAAAGTTACGCCCAATGAGATAATAACAAAAATATCCCGCATATACGATGTATCAGTTGAGGAGATGATATCAAAAAGCCGGCAGAATAAAGTGGTAATTCCCAGGTTTGTATCCATGTACCTCATAAGAAAACTTACTGACATAACAACAACCGATACAGGTAAACTATTTGGTGACCGTGACCACTCAACTGTAGTTAATGCAATAAACAAAATTGAAGAAGATATGAAAAATGACCCGGAATTCAGGGAACAGCTTGAGGAATTAATAGTAGAATTGCGAAGTTAATAGTTTGTTGATTACTATTTCATTGTATGTTAATTATGGTTAATAAAACAATGATATACTGTGTTTTTAATCATTTTATAAATAAAAAACTTCTACGCAGGTTCTAAAAAAAAGTTAGAATAAATTATCAACAATAAATACAATCAAAAACACCTGATTGATTCAGCGGTTAAAGGTTTTATCAACATATTATTGAACCTACTGCTATTACTAATTAATAATATAATTTTAAATTAATTATATAGAAGGTTAAAAATGAAAATCACTGTTAACAGAGACATGATACTTAAAGCAATAAGCGTTGCTGATTCAGTTGTCTCTTCCAAGAACATCAACACCATACTTACCAACTGTCTTTTCAATGTCTCAAAAGATTTTGTTGAAATAATTGCAACTGATAATGAAATTGCTGTCAGAACAAAAATTGATGCACTTGCCGATGGTGATTATTCCTTCACTGCCAACGGTAAAAAACTGGCAAGCATACTGAAAGAACTGCCCGATGATGAAATCATAATGTCAATCGACGACTCAATGATCATCAATCTTAAATCCAAAAACGTGAAAGGAAATTATATTCTTTACGGAACAGGGGCCGAGGAATATCCAAAACTTCCTGATATCAAAATTGATAATCCAATAGAGATTGAACAGTCAACTCTCAGGGAGATGCTTAAAAAAGTAATATATGCAGCAGCAACTGATACAATAAAACCTGTTTTCAACAGCGTATACATTGTCTCAGAAAAACCAGGAACACTGACTGCAATAGCAACAGATTCACGCAGACTGGCAATGATAACAAGAAACATAGAGAACGAAACTATACTTGGTGAAGGAATAATCCTGCCCCTGAAAACTGTTAATGAAGTTCACAGGCTCCTTGGAAATACCGGAACATGCAGAATGTCATTTGACAGCAACCAGTGCTATTTCCAGATAAACGAAACAGAGATCATATCACGTATAGTTGATGGTCAGTTTCCGAATTACAAACAGATTATTCCAAAAGAATACAGCCATAAGGTAATAATCGAAACAGCAAAAATAACCGATTCAATTAAAAGGGTCATGATATTTACCCGTGAACCGGCAAATAAGATTATCATGACTTTCTCAAAAGACATTTTGATAGTTGAGGCTAATACTCCTGAACTGGGAAAAGCAGAAGAAGAGATACCGGTTGAAACTGACAGTAAAGAGAAAATTTTTATCGGCATAAATTCACAATTCCTTCTTGATACATTGAAACAGATTGATTCATATTCTTTCATCTGCGGAATAACCGGGCAGATGAGTCCTGTTACAATTATCCCCGAGGATGATAAAAATTATGTATCAGTAGTAATGCCTATACAGATAAAAACATCCTCCGAATAGTATGATTATAGATAAACTCAAACTGAGTAATTTCAGGAATTATATAAATCAGGAAATTGAATTTTCTCCCGAGGTGAATATTATTTCAGGATATAATGGTTCTGGAAAAACCAATATACTTGAAGCAATATCTGTTATATCAAATCTCAGGTCTTTCCGTCAGGCGAGCGATGTAGCAATGACATGCTGGAAATCCGATTTTTATTACTGCCGGGGTGAAATATCAGGAACCGATTATTCACTGTTTGAAGTAGGATTTTACAGGGACAGGGAGCAGTCAAAAAAAAAAATAAAGATTGATGGAGCTGAAATAAAAAAGGTATCAGATTATTATGGCAACATGATAACTGTTGCCTTTATTCCATCAGATATTAATATTCCGGGCGGTGCTCCAGATTTAAGGCGAAGGTATTTCGATTCTGTTATATCAAAACTATTTCCTGATTATATAAATGACCTCAACAGGTTCAGGGATATTCTGAATTCCCGCAATGTTCTTCTTAAAAAAATAAGGGAGAGGTCATCTGACCAGAAACAGCTTGATGTATGGGACATGCTTCTTGCCGAAAAAGCGTCTTTAATAATTAAACGGAGAAATGAATTTATCAGGCAATTCAGCGTAATATTCAACAGTTCGTATAACAGAATAAGCGGTGAGTCAAATCCCCCATTATTAAAATACCGTCCTTCATTATCTGAATCAGGTACTGATGAAATATACAGAATTTTTAAAAGTGAACTTAAAAGCGACATAAGAAAGGGAAGCACTGGTACCGGCCCGCAGAGGGATGATTATATTTTCGTGAATGATGAAAACCTGAATTTTTTCAGTTATGCCTCTCAGGGCCAGCGCAGGACAGCAGCAATAAGTCTTAAAATTGCAGAATATGAAATAATCAGGTCTTTAAGAAACAAAAAAAGCATAATTCTTATTGATGATATATTTTCAGAACTTGACGAAAAACGGCGATCAAATATGATTGATCTATTGATGAAAGAGGGGCAGCTTATTTTTACGATGGTTGATAAGGGAAGCCTTCATCTGGATAACCGTTTTGTAACGCGTACTTTTAATGTTAACAACGGTATTGTCAGCTGACTGCTGGATGGACTTAAATGAAATTCCGTATTGGTGATGAAAGAAAAAATCAGACAATGGCTTTTAACAGTATCATGCCGGATATCATAAATGATCTTGACCTGGGTGATACTTTTTTTATTGAAAACCTGAGATCAAAATGGGAAGCTTATGTCGGCACGATACTTTCAGTGCACAGCTTTCCTGAAAGAATTTTCAGAAAAACCCTGTTTGTTACTGTTGATCACCCGGTGTATTCAAATGATCTTTCTCTTCATTCAGACAGAATACTTTCCAGTATAAAAAATGACTTTGGATCTGAATTTATTTTTAACATAAAATTTGAGCTTAAAAAAAACAGGTACAGGAAATAACTTTGTTTATACATATTGGCAACAACCTGACAATAAGTGATAAATTGTGTGTTGGTATTTTTAATGTTGAAACTTTAAAAATGGATGATACAAATAAATGGCTTATTGAAAAGATAGATGAAAATGACAAACTTGTTGTGCTTGATACAAAGGGTAATATTATGACTTCAGGGGTAAGCCCCTTTACAGTTATTAAAAGAGAATCAATTCAGAAAGATGAATTAATATGGAGAAGGGAAGATGACAAAGAATTACAGTGCTGACAATATACAGGTCCTCGAAGGACTCGACGCAGTCAGAAAGAGGCCTGCAATGTATATTGGTTCAACTGACGGCTATGGCTTACACCATCTTGTTTATGAGATAGTAGATAACTCGATAGATGAAGCCCTTGCCGGATATTGCGATAATATATCTGTTGTTATACACAAAGACAATTCAATTGAAGTTGTCGATAACGGACGGGGAATACCGGTAGATATGCATCCTGTATATAAAAGACCGGCGCTTGAAATCGTTCTTACAAAGCTGCATGCCGGAGGTAAGTTTAATAATGATACGTACAAGGTTTCCGGTGGACTTCACGGCGTGGGTGTATCTGTAGTTAATGCCCTTTCCAAAAAATTTAATGTTGAAGTTTACAGGGACAATAAGAAGTATACCCAGTCATATTCAAAGGGTCATCCTCTTGCAGATATGAAAACTTCAGGTGAATCAAAGAATACTGGTACAAAAATTCATTTCTGGCCTGATGATGAAATTTTTGAAACCACTGAATATAATTTCGATACACTTTCGAAAAGATTAAGAGAACTGGCATTTCTTAATGCAGGTATAAAAATTACTCTCAGGGATGAAAGAGAGCTTAAGGAAAAAACAGCCAAAGGTACAGAACATGTCTTCCAGTTCAAGGGTGGTATTGTTTCATTTGTTCAGTATCTGAATGAAAACAAAGCCCCGATTATCAAGAAGCCTCTTTATTTTCATACTACGAAAGACAGCATTGATATTGAAATAGCACTTCAGTACATTGACTCATATAATGAAAATGTTTATACCTACGCAAATAATATTAATACAAAAGAAGGGGGCACGCACCTTGTTGGATTCAGATCTGCCCTTACACGCGTGTTAAATGATTACCTTAAAAAAGGAAAATACGATAAAAACGTGACACAGCTTTCAGGAGACGATGTAAGGGAGGGTCTTGTCGCAATCATAAGTGTAAAGATCCCCGAACCTCAGTTTGAAGGCCAGACTAAAATGAAACTTGGAAACGGAGAGGTTAAAGGTATCGTTGAATCTGCAACACATGAGAATCTGTCATTATTTTTTGAAGAAAATCCGCAGGATGTAAAAAAAATAATAGATAAATGTATCCTCGGTGCAAGGGCACGAATTGCCGCAAAAAAAGCACGCGACCTTACCCGCAGGAAAAGCGCCCTTGAAAATGATACACTTCCAGGTAAACTATCTGACTGTTCAGAGAGCGATGCTTCTAAATGTGAATTATATATTGTTGAGGGGGATTCCGCAGGTGGATCGGCCAAGATGGGACGTGACAGGATGTTCCAGGCAATTCTGCCTCTCAGGGGAAAAATTCTTAATGTTGAAAAAGCAAGGCTTGATAAAATTTTATCAAATGAAGAGATCAAAAATCTTATTACTGCAATCGGTACGGGTATAGGAGATGAAGAGTTTGATATAAAAAAAGCCAGATATCACAAGATAGTAATTATGACGGATGCTGATGTTGACGGTGCTCATATACGAACGTTATTGCTCACTTTTTTCTTTCGCTATATGCAGGAATTGATAAGAAACGGATTTATTTATATTGCCCAGCCTCCGCTTTATAGTATCAAATCAGGTAAGGATTTAAGCTATGTATACTCTGATGAAGAGAAAGATAATTTATTAAAAAAATATAAAGATCAGAAAGTGACAATTCAACGATATAAAGGTCTTGGTGAAATGAATCCGGATCAGCTCTGGGACACAACAATGGACCCCGAGAAGAGAACAATGCTCCAGGTCAGGATTGATGATGATATTGAGGCGGAATCTGTATTTTCAGTTTTAATGGGGGATGCTGTTGAACCCAGAAGAAAATTCATCGAAGAGAACGCACATAATGTGCAAAACCTTGACCTTTAAAATTATTTAAACCGGAGTTAAAAAGTGACGAAAAAGGAAATAAAAGAAGGGACTTCAGACAACATCATAGATGTTGAAATTGAAGACCAGATGAAAACAGCGTATCTTGATTATGCAATGAGTGTAATTGTCGGCCGTGCTCTTCCGGATGTTCGAGATGGACTTAAACCAGTACATAGACGAATTCTCCATGCAATGAATGAACGGGCATGGCGAAGTGACCGTCCCTATGTTAAATCTGCAAAAATTGTCGGTGAAGTCATTGGTAACTTTCACCCGCATGGAGACAGCGCTGTATATGATACAATGGTCAGGATGGCCCAGGATTTTTCCATGAGAATACCTCTCATAGACGGCCAGGGTAACTTCGGTTCTGTTGATGGCGATCCTGCTGCCGCTTACAGATATACTGAAGCAAGACTGGAAAAGGTTGCTGAGGAATTACTCAGCGATATAGATAAAGAAACAGTCAACTTTACTCCAAACTTTGATGATACGAGAAAGGAACCACTGGTTCTCCCTGCTGCTTTTCCAAACCTGCTTGTTAATGGTTCTGAGGGAATTGCTGTAGGTATGGCTACAAAAATTCCACCACACAATCTTGGTGAAGTAATAGATGCCACTGTTCAGGTAATTGATAATCCCGAGATTACGGTTAAACAGCTTCTGAAATATTTGAAAGGCCCCGATTTTCCTACCGGTGCGGCAATCATGGGTAATGATGGTATAATAAAAGCGTACACAACAGGTCGCGGAAGTGTTGTTGTGCGTGGTAAATATACAATTGAAGAGAATAAAAAAGGAAGAGAAGAGATTATTATTTCTGAAATTCCATTCCAGGTAAATAAGGCCACACTGATAACAAGAATTGCAGAGCTTGTAAACGAAAAGGTAATTGAAGGTATTTCCGAATTAAGGGATGAATCTGACCGTAAAGGTATGCGCATCTATATTGGATTGAAAAAAGATGCAAACAGCAGTGTAATAATCAACCAATTATTGAAGAACACACAGTTACAGACATCTTTTGGTATAATATTTCTTTCTATCGTTGATGGTGTGCCAAAAATACTCGATCTTAAAGCAATGCTTAATTATTACCTTATTCACAGAAGGGAAGTTGTTGTAAGAAGGACTCAATACGATCTAAAAAAAGCAGAAGAAAGGGCACACATACTAGAAGGATTAAAAATAGCACTCGAAAATATTGATGAAGTAATAGCACTTATCAAGGCATCAAAAAC
>CAYTSF010000002.1:0-43229 GCA_964440335.1 uncultured Leptospirales bacterium | reverse complement strand
ACTGATTTTGATATTGAGGACCTGATTGCTGATGAAGAGATGGTTGTCTCAATTACCAACGATGGTTTTATCCGTCGAATGCCAATCGATACATTTAAAAAACAACGTCGTGGCGGCAAAGGTGTCATCGGCATGTCACAAAAGCGCGAGGATTTTGTGAAAATGATGACCATTGCATCTGCTCATGATACAGTTTTTCTTTTTTCTAATAAAGGAAAAATCTTTGCTCTTAAAACTTATGAAATTCCAATTTCAACCAAAACAAGCAGAGGAAAATCTCTTAAAGGCATAATCAATATGGCTACAGGAGAGAATATTACTGCTATTTGCGGCATTCAAACATTTGAAACTGAAGACTTTCTATGTATGGCAACCAGGCATGGTATCCTGAAAAAAACCGGTATATCTGAATTCCAGAATGCCAAAAAAGGCGGGATTATCTGCATAAACCTGAAAAAAGAAGATGAACTTGTAGATGTCAAGGTTGTTGAGAAAGAGAGCGATCTTGTTATTGCATCAAAACAGGGCCTTTTACTCAGGACAAATCTTCAGAAGATGAGATCAATGGGGAGATCTGCTGCTGGAATAATCGGGATGCGCCTTGATGGTGAAGACCATATTATCGGTATGGATATAGTAAAAGACGGATCGTCCATGTTTGTAATCACCGAAAAAGGTTTTGGCAAGAGAATACCATACAATAATTTTACAAATAAAGGCCGTGGTGGTAAGGGGATGGCTTACCTGAAGATAACTGATAAAAACGGTGAAGCAGCCGGAATACGTTCAGTATTACCAGAAGATGAAATTATTATTACTTCTGTAACAGGAATGACCATAAGACTGGTTGCTAAAGATGTATCATCACAGGGACGATCCACTGTAGGAATAAAGCTCCTTGAGTTAAACGATACGGATATTGTTTCTGACTTTGCAGTGATCACTGAAGCTGATGACGAATAATGGAGAAAGGAAATGAATAAACTGTTTCTTCTGCTTGCTGTAATATCTCTTTTTTTAAGTATTTACTATTTTTTTATAAGCAGAAATCTGTTAAATGGCTCAATTGCTATCATCATGGTTATTGTAGCTAATCTGCTATATGCCATGTTCATTAATTCAGAAAAAAAGAAATAAAAATGATTTTTTTTACAATTTAATTGACAGATGGCATGGTTTTTTTTAATGTCGTTTTATTAGTTAAACAGGAATATTTTCCTGGTGATTACAGAAAGAGGGCCACACCTGTTCCCATTCCGAACACAGAAGTTAAGCCTCTTATCGCCGATGGTACTGCATGGGTAGCTATGTGGGAGAGTAGGACGTTGCCGGGGTAAATAATATAAAAAAGGACATCTTTGGATGTCTTTTTTTTATACATTTCTGAAAATAAAAAAGCTGTCATTATGACAGCTTTTTCATTACTATACAGAATATGTTAATTACTTAACTTTCTGCTCAAAATCACCTGATTCTACACGTTTTTTCAGGTTTTTGCCTTTAATTTCGTAAATAACTTCAGCAGCATCAGTTTCTTTATCATATGTAACTTTTTTTACAGAGCCACCTTTAAACATTGCGCCGATTTCTTCAGCTACTGCTGTACCTGAATGCATAAAGTTTTCCATACCGGATGCACCTTCAATTTTTGATCCGATGAATTTCTCAACAATTTTATACTTCGCATTCATGATAGCTGCTCTTTGTGCGCTTTCCCTTCTTGCTGTTTTTCCTTTCAGTTCTGCATTTGCCTCACCGCCGGCTACAACCTGGAAAGTATTATCGTCAACCCACTTCTCCATTGCATATGAATCACCATCTTCAATAGTACCACCAAGGTTTCCTCCGCCACATGATGTAAATGCAAATGCAAGTCCCATAGTCAGAGCAAGCCCGATAAGAAATAACTTCTTCATTAGAAGAACCTCCAAAAATTTTTTAAAAATTTGTTCTCATAAACATTAAATTTATGAGTCTTTTAATCCTAATAACAATAAAAAGAAATTTTTATTAAGTCAACCGAAAATTCGTATAATTTCTGATTTTAAAGCAATTTTATAATCATTAAAATTTTTTTGATATTAAAAAATTCATAAATTATGAAAAATATCATCTCTCAGGATAAGCATTACTGTAAATGTTATTATAATTAGATTTAAAACAAGCCAGTAAAAAGATATAGCATTCAGATCAACCCAGTTGTAAATCATCCTTGAAGCAAATCCACAATTGAATCCCGTGATTATATAGTGATAATAACGGCTGTATATTATCTGTAACTGGTCACTGAAATTTTCAGATATTGTTACCCGGGTTTCCTCAAAATAGACAGCCAGCTTGGGGCCTGTAAAATAAAATAAAACCGGCAGTAGAGCAGAATTAAAAATCCAGTTCGTTAAAATGGCAGATAAGATTATGCCAATGAACCCTGATAGAATTAACATCCATACCAATCCAATGATTGAATAGTTATTGTAAATCTTCTGCAGCATATTGCCAAGCTGTGGGAAAATATTGCTGAATTCATTTCTTGTGTACTCACTCTTTGATGCAAAGAGATTAAAGTAATATGTTAAAATGAATACTATGATTAAATAAATAGTAAATGTTGTTATCACCTGAAAATTCAATCTGGCACCTCTTTTATCGTTAGTACATTATACCTGATAATATAAAAATTGCGCTATATTATTATCACTTTTCTTTCATTAATTTGAATACGGTTTTCACATAGAAGCTTTATGCTTTTTATAAGAATAGTATGCTCCTCTTTCAATATTTTTTCTGAAAGAGTCTGTAAATTGTCACTTTTTTCAATATTTACAGATTTTTGCAAAATAATCGGGCCTGTATCTGTACCCTCGTCAATAAAATGGGTCGTACAGCCTGTTATCCTTACACCATATTCCAGAGCCTGTTTCTGTGCATCTTTCCCCGGAAAAGCAGGGAGTAATGACGGATGTATATTTACTATTCTGTTTTTATAAATATTGATTATATGTCCTGAAAGAATACGCATATAACCGGCAGCTACGATATAATCTGTTTTATACTTTTTCATTATGTTTATTATAGATTGCTCATAATCGGTCTTGTTAGAAAAAAGTTTAGGATCGATGAAGACTGAGTCGATTCTCAGTTTTTTTGCCTTTTCAAGAACGGGTGCGTCAGCCCTGTCACATACAAGGATCCCTGGTAAAGCGGCAATTTGCCCGGACACAATTTTTGATGCAACAGCCTGAAAATTCAGCCCTCTTCCTGATGCTAAAAATGAAATAACTTTTTTATTCTGTGTCATATCAGATTCTCATTGCGTCGAGTTCTACGTCACTGAGCGGTTCTCCTGCAGATATCTGTGTGAGTAATATGTCATCATGATAAACAGAGATTATATTGTTAGATGCGCCAGGTTTTCCATACCGTGACATTATACCTGAGATGATCATAAAATCATTATCCGAAGCCTGACCCTTTGCAAATGCAGAAGACCCGGAATATTCCGGATAAAAAAAATAATCAGCATACTGCCTGTATTTTTCCAGTTCATCAGATTCTGCTTCATTGCGCGATACAATAATTCTGAGACCATTTAACTTAAAATGTCTTCCCGTTTTGGTAAGATACAGGTCAAGCGGGGATATATTCAGGCTGGAACTGAAAAGTTCCCTGATTCTTGAAGCAATATTTTTATCAGTAAAAAGGCATCCCCCTGCTGGTAATTCATAATTATTTATGCCGTAATACGCAGCAAGTTCCATCTGTCTTTTCCGTCCCCTTCCGCTAATATCGAGGAGTCTGCTTCTGTCTACCAGCCCTTCCTCTTCAGCTAATGTTGGTTTTAATATCTTTGCAGACAGGGGCCTTAACAGTTTACCGGCAATACCTGATATTTTTTCAATATGGTTCAGCGTATGTTTCAGCTGTGACATTGGCCGTTGTCCGACAACCTCTCCTGTTGCAATGAAATCTGCATGTATTTCATCCATCAATTCCCTGGCCTTTTCGAGGAAAAAAAGTTTACAATCAATACACGGATTTATCTCTTTACCATACCCGTGGGCTGGATTTTGCAGCATCCTGATATATTCTTCTCCGCACCTGTAATGAATTAATTTCAGTCCTATCTGTTTTGCAAGCTGCACAGATCTGAGACTTTCAACATCAAGGTCCGGGGGGGAGTAGGGAAGAATGCAATGCAGGCCGGTTACATCAACTCCCTGATCCATCAGGAGTTTAGCCGCCAGGAGACTGTCGAGTCCACCTGAATATAATAAAATGCATTTAGCGTTAGACACTAATTTCTCCGTGCTGAATAAGCTGAATATCCACAATAGATCCAGTGCTGAAAACATCAATCTTCTCAGGCAGAATTATGAAACAATTAGCAGATGACATTGACCTGAGAATGTCTGATCTCTGTATACCTGCTGTTTTTACATGGAATTCTCCATTATCAATAGTATAAATGCCACGGACAAAGTGTATCCGCTTGTCTTTTTTTATTATCTGTTCTTCCAGTATTGCCTTAACAACAGGTTTATCCAGCCAGTTGCTTCCGGACATTTTCAGTAAAGCCGGTCTTACCAGTTCCATGAAAGAGACCATAACTGAAACAGGATTACCCGGTAAACCAAAAATAAGTTTATTATTTATTTTACCAGCCAGTACCGGTTTTCCCGGCTTCATTGCAATGTTGTGAAAGAGAATTTCTGCACCTGAACTTTTTATAACATCGTGAGTGAAATCATACAGCCCCATGGAGACCCCGCCGGAGCAAATTATCAAGTCACCTTGAAGGGCTGTTGAAAATTGTTTACTGATGTCAGTGAAATTATCCCTGGCAATACCGATGTAGTGAGGGGTTCCTCCATATTTTTTTACTTCATTAATTATTACAGAAGCGTTGCTGTTGATTATTTTGCCATCAATTTCATCCGTTCCCGGCTCTACAATCTCATCTCCGGTAGAGAGTATAAAAACATCAGGTTTTTTAAAAACAGTAATTTCAGTCAGGTTCACGGATGCTATCTGGCCAATTTGTGCAGAATCAATTTTTGTCCCTGCGGCAATCAGCAGATCACCCCTGACAATATCCTCACCGGAGAAACGTATATTTTCTGAAACTGATACCGGTCTTAATAGTTTTACGATTCCATTTTTTTCTTCTGTATCTTCAAAAGGAATTACAGCATCTGCACCTGGCGGGATGTGTGCACCGGTCATAATTCGAATTGCATGGCCGGATGTTAACGGTGGTTTAGTATATTTACCGCCGGCCTGGATTTCCGCAGAAACCACAAGGGATACTGGAATATCAGTTGAGGCCTTAATTGTATCGTTGCTTATTACCGCATATCCATCCATTGAGGAGTTGTCATACTGCGGAATGTTCCGGGGAGAAATGATATTATTTGCAAGGATTCGTCCATATGATTCATCCAGATTGACGGTCTCAATTTCTTTTAATGAACTGGTATTATGTAAAATTATTTCTTTAGCTTCATAAAAACTTATCATATGCAACCATGCGAAAAAATGATTTTCAATACAGGATCTCCTGATTCTGCATAAAAGCGATCTGTCAATTTAACTCTTCCAGAATAAATTTTATGAATGAAGATGTATGTAAAGTAGTTTTTATCTCTTTTGAACAACAGATATTTGTACAGCAGTTATACCAAGCATTTATTTAAATATACTTATCATAAAATGGTATTATGCAGCTGCAATTTTCCCCACGTAATCAGCTGTGGAGAAAACAAATTTATGATTATATCCACTTTATGAATTGTATAAATCATTAAATATAATGCACGTTATATCTCTTATGTCAGTCTGAATTATATTGTAGACTTGTTTCCTTTTTATATTTTTTTACCGGGTCTAAGGGGCGGAGCCCCTTAAAAAAGCCCCCTTCAGGTTTTCTGAAGGTATCAAACACGAGTTTGGAAACAGATCTATTATTATTCGTAGTAGGAATTTATCATATGGGATCTAAAAAATTTTTAAAAATTTTGATAATTGTAACGGTTTTATAGTAACCTTTACATTATATTATCACTAATTATCAATGTTTTAATAGCGTTGTTTAATAAAATTATGCTGTTAAACTGACATTTTTTCGTTGAAAAAAAACCCAGTTGAATTTATTTTGCAATAAAATATATAAATAAACAAAAAGAGGGAATATGAATACAACTGTAAGTAACCAAAGCAGGTATCGAGAAAGATACACGGATCATCAGTTTCTTTCTGAAAATGTACTTGATGATGACAAAGAATCTGAATTTTTTAAACAGATTCGTCTTCGTCTCAAAGAAGTACGTAAAGATCTGAAAATAACACAGAGAGAATTTGGTGAATCTGCAGGTATCGACAGGCGTTATGTTGCCAAAGTTGAATGCGGATCACAGAATCCTTCATTTAAATTTCTCCGTAGCGTGTCAATCAGACATAAAATTTCGCTTGACTGGCTTCTTTATGGAGTGGGCGAGAAATTTGTTATTGCCAATGAAAAAAGTTATGGCAACGAAATGGTAATTTTTAAGAAGCTCCTTGATAAAGGTTCACAGGAAGATATCGAGGTAATTGTAAAAATGATTAATAAGATATTGGTCTAATTGAAATTACTGTTCCGACCAAAAACAGCTGGTATTAAAAACCAGCTGTTTTTTTATTCTTTCCTTTGATATATGGTGGATAGTTGGTAATATTCCGGATTTCATCATAAAGAGGCTGCATCTTATGATACATTTTCATGTAAACATTATTGAAAAGATCCTCATAAATTTTACTGTTTTCCTTAACCGGTTCAAAGCTTTCTCCAACCCTTGTCATTGAGTTGATTGCCAATTTAAAATTGCTGAAAATTTTTAAACCTACAGCAGCATCAATAGCCGCACCAAGAGCTGATGTTTCGTATGTATGGGGCTTTTCTGCTACCATGTTAAATATATCAGCAGTTAATTGCATGGCTGTTCTGCTCTGTGAACCACCACCTGATACCCTGATTTTTTCAATTTTCATTTTATTTCTTTTTTCAGTCCGGATTGCCCCTTCTTTTAATGCGTAAGAAAGACCTTCAAGAATTGCCCTGTAAACATGAGCCCGTGTATGCACATCGCCAAACCCTATAATTGAACCCTTGGCCTCTGGTCCCGGAACTTTAACACCTGGTGACCAGAAGGGCTGAAGCATGAGCCCCATGGAACCTGGAGGTATTGATCCTGCCATCTGATCGAGAAGTATTTCAGGAGAGATGGTTTTTTTTCGAGCAAGATTTATTTCATGATGACAGAACTCGTTTTTAAACCAGCTTACCATCCAGTATCCCCGATATATCATCACCTCAGTATTATATGAACCGGGCACAGCACTGGGATATGATGGCAGGTATGGAATAATCTCTACATAGTTCCTGTTTGTAGTTTCAATTGTAGCAGTAGTGCCAAAACTGAGACATCCAATCTGTGGAGTCATACAGCCAGATCCCAGAACCTCACATGCCTTATCTGCAGCAGCTGCAAAAAGAGGCAGCCCTTCAGGTATCCCTGTTTCTTTAGCAGCATGTCTGGAAATCTGCCCAAGCATTTCTGATGGCTTGACCAGGCGTGGAAGATGACTTTTTTTTACGTGAAAAATCTGCCATTTAAAATCTTTCTCTGCTGCCCAGGTCTGCTTTTTGTAATTGAAAGGGACATATCCCACCTGGTTACCAGTTGAATCAACAAAGTCTCCGCATAATTTATATGTAAAGAAGCCTGATAAAAAGAGAAACTTGTGAGTCTTATCCCAGATTTCACGCTGGTTCTGGTAGATCCAGTTTGCTTCACATTCCATGATACCATACATTGCGATATCATACAAACCAAGTATATGCAGAGGTAGTTTAAGATAAAATGGTGGCCAGTTTTCCATCTTTGCTTTTCTCCGGTCAAGCCAGACAAAGGCGGGCCTTAGAGGTTTTCCTGATGAGTCAAGGCTGATCATTGTATTGCGCTGTGTTGTCATGGTAACGCCAAGTATTGCCTCTTTTTTTACAGGAAGGGATGACATGAGTTTCCGACAGGTCCGGGCCAGCACTTTCCAGAAGTATTCAGGATCCTGTTCTGCCCAGCCCGGCTGAACCGAATAATATGGTTCGATCTCTGTTTTTACAATTTTGATTATATTTCCGTGGAAGTCGATCAGGCTGGCGCGAATAGATTGAGTACCTGCGTCTATTGAGAGGACGCATCCATCATTCTTCGTTTTTGGCATAATCCCTCCGATTATCGGGTTGAATCGAGTATTGTAATATACTCAGTTAATCCAACAATATCAATTACTTTCTTCAGATGATCGGACAGGCCTGCAAATATGAAATTCCCGTTGAAGTCATTATGCTTGTGAATCAGTTTTATGAAAGCTGAGATACCGGATGAGTTTATATAATGGGCATTGGTAAAATCAAAAATTATCGTTATGGCTTTTTTCTTTTTCATGATCTCTTCATAAGCATCATGGAGAAAAGGTTCAGCATCAGACGTGATATCCCCTGACAGTAAAATTACAGGTATTTTATTATCAAGGTCAATTTTCAGGCTGAAACCCTTCATACTTTCCTCATTGTTTTTTTAGGGCTTTATACGGAACAGAATAATCCCCATTGGCATTCCAAAGAGTATATCCGCTGCATCCGCTCTCTTTTGATGCATTAACCTGTTTCATTATATAATCAGGACCCCACGTAGGCGATAACAGGTTAAACGCCTGCAGGTAAGGCCGTATACACGATGAAGTGTCAATCAGTTGAAGTGCCCGCCGTGCTCCGTCATAAACTATGTTGTATGGCCTTATATCTCTGCTGACATCATTATAGAACCTGCTGCCAAAATGAGATGGATAGACCATGGGGCAGATCACATCAACAACGTGTGACAGTTCCTCCATATCCTGACCAATCCAATTTCCGACATAATACCATGAATTAAATCCATATATATCAACTGAAACCGGAATAGTTAAACACTTTTTTGCTTTTTTTAAAAAATCAATCAAAATTTCAGATTTATATGTTTCCGGGTCTTTTTTATATGTAAAATCACAATTTGCTGTCTGTCCATCGGAAGGGAAGCGGATGTAATCGAACTGGATTTCATCAAAACCCGCCTTTTCAAGGTCTGAAGCAAGCCCTATGTTATAATCATGTACAAAATCAGAAAAAGGATCAACCCAGTATTCTGTATCAACACCCTTCCATGCTTTTCCTGTTTTTTTATTTTTAATTGCGTATCTGTTGTTATAGGCATTATGCAGTTTTTCGTCCTTGAATGTTACTATTCTGGCAATCACATAGATATTGTTTTCTTTGAGTTTTGTTAATATCCCGCTGATCTTTAAAGTATTTTTCTGGGATTTGATCTCTGCTGCCACAGGGGAACTTGCAGTAAAATAGATATTACCGAAATCGTCCTTCATATCAATAACAAAGGCATTGATTTCGGTCTTCTTTGTTATTTCAATCAGCTTATCGAGATTTTTTTTTAGTGAAGGAATGCTTACATATATTGCGTTTTTGTTTCTGGCAGCATCCATTGAAGCTTTTTTTTCAGGATTACAGATTTTAAATGTCAGGGAGGGAGAGGAACCGTTTTCATCAGTAAATGTTGCTGATAAAACATCTTTTCTCGATGTTAAACGTTGCATTGCTTCATTATAATTTTGTAATTCATCGATGGAATCTTTTTTTTTCATAAATAGATGCTGGCGGTCAGTGAATATAAAAGAATCTGTAAATTGTAAATCGTATATGACAGAATCAACGGAAGAATCGGATGGAATATATACCGGTTTGAAAGTTTTCCCGTTTGCCTCCCTGCAGTAAAGCCCGCCTCCAAAATAGAACCCGGCGTATAATCTCTTTTCATGAACTGCAAGTACTGATACCTGTTCAGGATATGTTTTTTTTTCAGAATACTTCTCACCCGGAAGACCATCGCCGGCTGAAACAAATTTTTTCCCTTTTAATTCGTAGATTCCATCAAAGGAGGTTCCGGCAAATATAACGTCGCCATCTATTGCCAGGGCGGTTATGTAGTCTAAACTCTTTATGCCGGTCATGGGAATTTCGTTCCAGCTGCGACCACCGTCAGCGGACCTGTATATACTGTGTTTTGTTGCTGCTGCTATATTATCTGCGTTTCCGGGGTCTGCTGCGAATGCGGAGATTTTTCTGTAACCCGCATCCTGCTCATAGATACTCCTTCTTTTAAACATCGATGAACTTATATTTTCCCATGTGTCATCATTGAATTTAAAGAGCCCTGAAGAAAAAGTTGTAAGGTACATTTTACCCGAAGCATTGTAAATTCTTTGTGGGATGCAGTTTTCAGGCAGTCCGTCATTGCAGTCTGACCATGACCTGCCGTTGTTATCTGAAACCAGCACTCCTTTAAAGGATGTAATAATATAAATTTTAATATCTGAAGATGTAAAGCTGAATGTTGTAAAGAGTTGAATAAAGAGAAAAGTAAAAATGATGGAAAAAATTTTTTTTTGAGTCATGGACCTATCCGAATTTTTTATTGAACATCTCTTCGTTCATGATGGTATATGTATAACCCTGCTCTGTCAGAAAAAGCTGTCTGTTATGCGCGAATTTTTCTTCAATGGAATTTGAAGTTATTATCGTATAAAAATATGCCATGTTATCATTTTTTTTGGGACGGAGAACACGGCCCAGCCTCTGGGCCTCCTCCTGCCTTGAACCAAATGTGCCTGAAATCTGAATAGCAACGTTCGCATCGGGCAGGTCGATGGAAAAGTTTGCGACCTTGGAAACAATCAGGCACTTGATCTCACCGTTTCTGAAACGCTTGTAAAGGTCCTCTCTTTCAGGAAGAGGCGTACTGCCTGTGATTAGTGGAAACGAAAAGATCCTCTGGAATTCCTCCAGCTGTGAGATATACTGCCCGATAATCAGCACATTTGAATCTGCATGAAAGTCAAGTATGCGTTTGGCAAAGCGCACTTTACGTACATTCTCTGATGCTATCCTGAACTTTTCCCTGTCTTTGGAAACAGAATATTGTATCCTTATATCCTCTGGCAGTTCAATACGGACTTCGGTACAAAGGGCGGTTGCTATCCAGCTTGATTTCTCAAGAAGTTTCCATGGCATGTCATATTTTTTCGGGCCGATCAGGCTGAATACATCGGACTCAAGCCCGTCCTCCCTGATGAGCGTGGCTGTCAGCCCAAGCCGTCTCTTGCTCTGAATCTCTGATGTCATCCTGAATACCGGAGCCGGCAGCAGGTGAACTTCATCGTATATGATAAGGCCCCAGTTTTTTGAGTTAAACAGATCAAAGTGCAGAAAACCGTCTTTTTTGTTTTTTCGGTATGTGAGGATATTATATGTCGCTATTGTGACAGGCCTGATCTCTTTTTTATCCCCGGAGTATTCACCGATCATGTCCTCTGAAAGGGTTGTCCGGCTTAAAAGTTCATCGCGCCACTGCCGTAAAGCAATCGTATTGGTAACAAGAATAAGGGTTTCGGTACGCAATATTTCCATTGAACCGATGCCTATCATTGTTTTACCTGCACCGCAGGGTAATACCACAACCCCGCTGCCGCCTTCAGGTCCGCCCCCCTGGTAGAATGCATTAATAGCGCTGACCTGGTAGTCCCTCAGCTCGAGCCCCGCACCACTGTCATCAGGCTGTTTTATCCGGATTTCACATGGATCGCCATCTTCATATCCCGCAAGGTCTTCAACCGGAAAACCTATTTTTATCAGGGCCTGCTTCACATGCCCCCTGAAAATTTTTTTTACATTCAGGGTGTTCTGATCTTTACGTTCTATAATGTAATTCTGAAGTTTTTTGTTATAGTATATTTCATTTATGAGCGCCGGATCAGATGATGACAGAATAAGTTCTTCACCTGCCATAACGAGTTTGAGCAGGCCATAACGTTTCATCTGCTCCTTGATTGTTGTGTGTACCGTATCAGGTATATCGTACTTTGAGTATCGTGAAAGGTTGGTTATTATTGTTTCAGCGCTGAGTCCCGATGCTGCAGCGTTCCACAGGGAAAGGGGAGTAATCCTGTATGTGTGGATATGTTCAGGGCTCTTTTCAAGTTCGGAAAACTGTGATATGGAATTCCGCGCATTTTCAAATTCAGGGTTATCAACCTCTACAAGCAGTGTGTTGTCGCTTTGAACTATTACAGGTTTGGACATTTTACTCTCTTTTAAACTGGATTGAATTAGTTAGAGTTTGAAAAGCTTTTTGTCAATAATAAAACTCAAGAATCAGTCAGCTTACATTTTCTTTTTCATCAGTTAATTGTACCTTTATTGAAAAGAAACTTTTCAGTGGTAATTACTGCAAGGTACTGCTCAAAAGGGCTTTCATTCTCGCTTATCTCTTTTCCTGCCTGCAGCCCTGAGTCCGAAGGTATTTCGATTATGTTACATCCATAAAAAACACCCTGGATAATTATCTGAAGATGGACACCATGAGAAATTTCTGTTAAAACTATATGCTCTGTTGCCTCAATATTGAATCCTTTATTTTCAGATAACGGATCGGTAAAATTCAAGCCCGTTTCGTCATTAAACGGAATTGCAATCGCCTCATAGAATTTTGTAATATCTTCTTTAATTTCTGAATAATTGTAATTTTCAAGAAGACGGCTGCAGCTTACAATATCATAGCCATACTCCAGATTATTTACTATTTCGGGGACATCATTTGTTAAATTTTTTGCCTCACAGTCAAGAGTAATGAGATAATCATATTCCATATCCCTTGAATAGTTCAACGCTGTATCTATGCAGGCCCCGTATCCCTGCACGATTTCATGTCGTATGCATTTGACTTTTTTATATTTACGGATCACATTCAGTATATCATAATCTGAACCATCATCCACAATGAGAAGATCGGCATAATCAATATTATCGATTTCAATAATGGCTTTTTTTACTGCTTCAAGATTATTGGAGGAAACGATCACTATTACAATTTTTTTATCCATATATTTACTCCGGAACTAAAGAGATGCTCTGATTAAACATCACCTGCAGGAATGCAGGGTTTTTTACAACTAATAATAAGTTTTTATTGACCGTCGTTGCATAAAAAATAAATTCAATAATATACCATTTATAAAACGGGTATAACCATAATAATATTTCCTCCTCGCGCCTTCAGCAGGCTGCGAACAATAGCAACTATGGTAAGCCAATTTCTCACTTGGTATAAAAGTGCTTTGTTCCCAGATTGATTTTAATTCCCATAAAAGCCTTGTCATAGCCTATATGTCAGGATTAAAGAAAAAAATGAAACAACTCAAAATAAGCTTCTTGTAATAATATTATACTGTTTATAAGCATGATGCTATTAAAAAGTGATTATTATAGACAAAACATGTAAAATAATAATCATCAGCATAAAAAAATTTTCGAGGTAAAAAATGCCAATTCTTATAAAGGATATCCAGAGAAATGCCAGCGAAATTATCCGAATAGAAGTATCAGAATTTAAAGGCAAGGAACTGATCAATATCCGCATATGGTATGTTGCAGCAAGGGATAAAGATGGTAACGAAATTTACAAGCCAACACAAAAAGGGATCGCGCTGGATTTAGCCGAATTCGATGAGCTTAAGAAGGGGATTGACAAACTCGCTGTATATATAAAAGACAAGAATACCGGGACAGTTCCTGATCAGCCGGCACCTAAAAACAGAGCAGATTATTCAGAAGGACTGCCTGACCAGGATGAAGTCGAAGATACAGGCGAGGAGAACTGATTATCAGAACTCAATATTCAGAAAGGCTATATCGTCATTAATTTCCTGATTTTGAATAAATCCTGAGAATGTGTTCATAAGCCCATTGCAGAAATCCTCTCCATGAAGATCATGGTTGTTTTTGATAAACCGTGCAAGTGAAAGTTCTCCGAATTCCTCACCTGCACGGTTTTTGGCCTCGGTGATGCCATCAGTATAGATTATGAGCCTGTCACCCTTTTCCACATGAATTGATTTCTCCTCGTAATCAACAGAGTCCATGATCCCCAGAAAAAAGCCGAATGTATCAAGGGCAAGTACCTGGTTTTTATCCGCTCTGAAAAAAAGAGCCCTGGTGTGGCCGGCATTGGAATATGTTAACTGCGAGGTTTCGTTATTGTATATCAGGTAAAATGCTGTGATATACTGAGTATCGAGAAGAGTGCCGTTTAACTGGGCATTTATCTCTTTAAGCAAATCGGATGTACTGTGATGCTTCTGTGCGTATATGCTGAAGAGCATCTTGGACATGGTCATGGTTAATGCGGCTGGAATCCCGTGGCCCGTAACATCAGCAATAAGAAAGGCGCTGTGCCTGTCATCAATTGAATAGCAGTCAAAGAAATCACCGCCGATATCTTCAATCGGCTGGTACCTTCCGCTGACACGCGGGTAGTTAATAAAGCTGAAATCATGCGGAATAACAAACTGCTGGATTTTTTTTGCTGCTTCCAGTTCCTGTTTAATCTGCTGGTTTTTTTCGTATAACTCTGAGTTGGCTTTTTGAAGACGCAGAAGCGACATCACGCGGGCAATAAGCTCCTCTTCATTAAGGGGCTTCAGAAGATAATCATCAGCCCCGGTGTTAAGGCCCTTAATCTTGGATTTAAGGTCATCAAGGGCGGTCATGAGGATTATGGGCGTGAAATTTTCGCGTTTCATTTTTTTGAATTCTTTAAGAAAGGTGAAACCGTCCATTTCAGGCATAACGATATCGAGGAGTATAAGGTCATACTGTTCATGTGCAAGCATATCAAGGCCCCTCTGACCCGTTTCTGCCTCGAAAACATCAAAGTTCAGGGCGGCAAGTGCTTTCTGTATAAAAGCACGGTTCAGGCGGCTGTCGTCTATGCAGAGAATTTTTACCTTTTTTTCCTGTATCCGTTTTCTCATTGTAATATTCAATATACTTGATTATCTGATCAGCTTACTATATGTATTATAATATTTCAACTCAGTTTTAATGGTACCATTTTATTATGAAAATACTTTTTATTCAGCTCCCGCTGCCTGATCATTCTTTCAGCTATATTAACGGAAATATTGATTATGCTCCGGCTGTATTATCCTGTTATATCCGTAAAAATTTTCCGTCTGTATATTGCGAAACACTGCCAGCAGTATTGACGAACTTCTGCTCAGATGAAATTATTTTAAGATATATCGTAAGCACAAAACCGGATATCGTTTCTTTCACATCCTACCTCTGGAATGTGGAACGCAACCTGCGACTGGCGTTGAGGGTAAAAGCAAGCCTGCCTGACACAAAGATAATATTCGGCGGCCCTGAAATATCATCCGGTACTGTTGCTTTTTCAGAGACAAATCCATTCGTTGATTATTTTATAACCGGAGAGGGGGAATGGTTTTATCATAAATTTCTCTCAGGCCATGAACAGGCTGTAACAGTTTTCCGTGACCGTCATGTATTACAGCCGGCAGATGAACTCTTAGATACACCAGCTATATGTGAACCCATAACACATCGCATGCTCAACTCCAACAATGATAAATCCGTTTTTATTGAAATGACTCGCGGCTGCCCATACAGGTGCAGTTACTGTTACTACTCCAGGAACTACAAAAAAGTACGGGAGCTCTCTTTTGACTGCCTGGTAAACAGCATAAAGTCCCCAATGAATTATAAAGAGATATACATACTCAGCCCCACCTTTGACCGCTCGTCGGATTTCAACGAAAAACTCACACAGCTGAAAAATCTGAAACATAACGTCAGGCTTCACACTGAGATACGCACCGACCGCATAGATAAAAAAACAGCAAGGCTCATGTATGACGCCGGATTCAGGAGCCTTGAGGTTGGCCTCCAGTCCATGAACAAGCGGGCACTTGGAATCATCAACAGGGAGAGCAATACAGAAAAGGAGCTGGCAGGCATGCTTCACCTGAAGGATGCTGGCATTGAGCTTCAGATAGGAATAATACCCGGCCTGCCCGGGGATACTCCGGAAAATTTTATGCAGACCGTTGATACCCTCATAGAAAATAATCTGGGAGATTCTATCGAACTTTACCCGCTCATGATACTTCCCGGAACGCAGATACGTGAAATGGCGGACATGGAGCGCGTCGCATATCAGCCCGCGCCCCCCTATTATTTTCAGAGCGGATGGGGATTCACTTCAGGTGATATTCGCAATATATCTGATTATGTTGAACATAAAACTGATTTATCCCGCAGTGTTTTTTTTCTGCCGGATTTTAATGAGACTGAAAGCTTTCTCTTCACAAAGGGTGTCAGGTTTAACGGAAACCTAATTGCAGCCTGGGACCTTGAGAAGTTCGCATCACTAACCGAAAGAAGCGTCATAGATATTCACCTTACAGTTACCATTGAAAGCAGCCTGTACAGCGGAATTGAAAAACTCTTCATCTCTCTGGACAAAATACGCGATCGGCTCATAAACCTGGTTTTATATTCAGATATTATTGTTAATGAAGAAATACTGAAAGGATTCATTACACGTTATGAGAATGATAATCTTCACCGGCGCATGAATGTTTTCAACAGTGAGCCGGAGGCCTCAAGCTTCAGGTTTTTCCAGGTTTCAGAAAATTTAAGCGCCCACAGCAGCATGGACCGGATATATAACCTTATTACACCGGTTTACATGATAACAGACAAATCCCGGAACTTCACAAAGGTTCTTCACGGAGAATCTGCTGTTCTGGTGAAGACAGGAGTATATGATAGCATCTCAACATATCTCAAGAGGGTTTATTTAGATAATCCGCAGTTTGTCGCTTTCCAGTCAGAGAAGGAGATGGAGAGGTTTTATAATGATACCGGGGAGGAATTCATCAGGTTTCCCTACAGCTTCGGGATTATTGAAGTGTGATCCCGGAAAGAACCGGGACCACGCACTTTCAGACATTTTCAATCTCTGTGTTCATGTCTATGAGGGCCTGGACAGAAGCCTCTCCATAACTCATGTTTTTGTAAAACTTGTAAGCGTAGTTGAGGGAGCTTGACGCGTTTATCCTGTGAATGTTCCTGTCGGCATGGGTGTTCAGCACTGCCATAACATCCCTGATGCTGCCTCCCTGTGCGCCCACACCCGGTATAAGAAAGGGTATCTCTTTACCTGCGGCCAGAAATATTCCTGAAATTTTTTCGAGCTGTTCAGGATATGTGGCGCCTGCTACTGAACCGATCCCCGGATGGTACCACTGGACAAGTTTCTCCGCGATGTAAAGATAGAATTCCCTGCCATCAATTTTTACATCCTGAATCTCAACAGAACTTTTATTTGAAGTTTTGGTAAGAATATAATAACCTTTGTCCGGATAATTTTTTATGTAAGGTTCAATTGAATCATAACCCAGGTATGGCGAAAGTGTTACCGCATCCGCCTTAAAAAAATCAAACGCCTCCTGGGCATAGGCCTGCGCGGTTTTACCAATATCTCCGCGTTTATAATCAAGTATGACCGGAATCCCGGCCTGCTGGTATATCCTGATAACTTTTTCAAGTGCGATTATTCCATCTATACCGTACTGGGCATAAAATGCATAGTTAGGTTTGGCTGCGCCTGGAAGTGTATTTTTTTGTGTCAGGTTGTTTAGTATTGTTTCGTAGAATTTGTAAATCCTCTCACCGGGAGTTCCGCTTGTTTCCGGAATATCTTCAATAACCGGGTCAAGCCCCATGCACACAATACTGGAAAACTTTTTTGCGCTTGATTTTAACATTTCGATGTAGTTCATTTTTATATCCTTCAATTTTTTTCTGCGGAATGCTGCGGGATTAAATCAATGCATGAACCGGAAACAGTTACTGTTCAGCTCAGAAGTCCCTGTAAATATTTTTTGTAGATTTGAAAATTTTCATCATCAAAAAGAACGAAGATTACCCTGATGCTGAAATTTTTTTCGAGCATAAAGTTTATGACTGCGTCAAAAGCTATACGAACGGCCTTTTCTTTTGGAAACCTGTACACACCGGTTGAAATCGCGGGGAAAGCAATTGAAGCCATTTTTTTTCCTTCTGCCAGCATCATGGAATTGATGTAGGAGTTTTTCAGCACATCATCCTCGCCGCGCTTACCGTCTGCATAAACCGGACCTGGCGTATGTATCACGTACTTTGCTGCAAGGTTGTAACCCGCTGTAATCCTGGCCTCGCCCGGCCTGCAGCCGCCAAGCTCCCTGCACTCTGCAAGAAGACCCGGACCCGCAGCACGGTGGATAGCACCATCAACTCCACCTCCTCCAAGAAGGGAGGTGTTTGCCGCATTGATTATGGCATCAACAGCTTCAGTTGTGATGTCACCTTTTTTAATACTGATAAGTTTGACGGCATCAATTCTGTCCATGACGCTTTCAGTTAGCTCCACAATCCTTGACTTCATCACGCAGCAGGTTTACTGCATGAGGTATGGCTTTTTCAATGAAACCAAGGTTTTCCCGAACAGCCTTGGGGCTTCCCGGAAGATTTATAATGAGGCTTTTTTTCCGGATTCCCGATACTGCCCGTGAAAGAACAGCATGGGGGGTAATCTTCAGCGAACCGGCCCTCATTGCCTCGGCAAAACCGGGCGCCTCCCTTTCAAGAACAGCACGAGTTGCTTCCGGCGTTACATCCCGTGGGGCAAAACCGGTGCCGCCTGTCGTGAGTATTAGATCAAAATTCCGGTCGGCAAAATCTATGATGCTGCGTTTAATATCTTCAACTTCATCAGGAACTATTACCTCTGCAGCAATTTCAATATCCATCTGCCCTGCCCATTTGACTATCTCGGGGCCCGATACATCAGGGCGTTCCCCCCTTGATGAACGGTCACTTACAGTAATTATACCAGCGCGTATCTTTCTCATAATTGTATCTTTTATTTTTGAATTATATAAGTAATAATTCCTTATAATATATTTAATGTAAAAAAATTTTATACTCCGTCGCCAGTGTCAGCTGAGAAAATTGAGCTTTATTTACTTTAAAATAGTTAAGGAATAAATACTGGAATTTTATTGTAAATCTAACGATAATACACCAGATACAATCAGTATAATAAAATCAAACAATTTATCGATTATTTTATGCATCTCAAAAATGATTTTTACAGCAGACTTGTTTCCAAACCGGCACTTGAAGCCTTCATGAATCCTGAAGGAGGCTTTTCACCAGGAGCTTCGCCCCTGCACCCGGTAAAAAAGATTAGTTAAGGAAACAACTATAGTTTTGATTCCGCCGCATGCGGACTTGAAAATATGATAATGTGCATATCCATTACAGGAATGATATAACATACTGGTTCCCTTTCAATCAGAAGTATTAATTATCAATAATACAGCCGGAAGATAAGCTTAATTCAATGATGAATAAATATCTCAACTCAGACCCGGTTCCATGGCTTACAGATAGCAGTGACCCGGCAGTAGCATATCTTACAAAAAAGGAGATATGCGCTTCATTAAACAGTTCAGAATTATATGACGAGTTATTGTCATCATCGCTGACCGGTTTTTTTCAGAAAAATTCTACCAATGAAATACTTGGAGATACCCGCAATCCCGATCTTCTGTACCGGGGGTCAACATGGTTCTTTCTGCTTGCTGCTGAATACGGCTATGACATCCGGACCCCTTTCATTGAAAAAACCGCACAATTCTTATGCCAGAACAGCCGAACGGCTGACGGCGGATTCTCCATGATGCTGAATCCCGGAGTTCCAGTCGCATGCCGCACTGGTGACATCCTGCGCGCCATGATAAAATCAGGAGTTAATGACAGTATTACAGCTCCGGGTTTGCAGTGGATCAGGGATCACCAGCGGAGTGATGGAAGCTGGCTTCACTGCCCGTTTAATGGTTTCTGTGATTTTATGAAGGTCTTCATTTTTAAGACAAAAGGTAGTGGGTTGAAGAGAGAGTATAATGACAGCATTCCCGGATGCCCGGTTGCTACACTGTCATGTATCCGCGCCCTTTCATGTTCAGGTGATACCCGGCATACCGGTGCGACTGAAAAGGGAATATCATTTCTCATAGAAAAGGCTTTATCTGTTGAGGAGGGAAGGATACTATCCTGCGGACTCATGATTTATAACCATCGTACAGGTTACCCTGTAATGACACAGTATGATCCGCTTACAGTTATGATTGAGGCTGCAAAAACCTCCCGCTGGAATGATGCAAGGCTTAACAGATCATTTAACCTCCTGATGAAAAAACAATCCTCATCCGGCAGATGGATGCTCGAAAATAACTCCAGAGGGATGATCAGCACAAAGAAGGAAGAAAACCGTTTAGTTACCCTGAATGTTCTGCGGTTGCTGAAACTGATTGAAAGCCGCGAATCTTAGTTGGAGAAAGCATATCCTGCAGATATGGAGATATTTACCGACTGCAGGCTTCCACCGCTTTCCGCTGAATAGGTATTGGCCGTCTGAACAGTCTGTGTTATTGAATAAGCCGGACTGAAGGAGATCGAATAATATGTATATTCCCCTCCAAGCGAAAGATAAAGCCCTCCGCTGAAGTATACAGTAAGGTTAAGCTCCGCAGCATAAACCATTCCTGATTGATCCCTCTTCCCATCAATCTTTTCAACCAGGTCATTAAAAATCGGTGCAGCCTCATACTCACCAAATCCGTAACCAAGGAGCAATATAAGGTTAATGTCCCATTGCTTGCGGTTGCTGAGATGAAATGACGGCCCCAGCAAAAAGGAGTATTGCGAAAAAAGATCTCCGCTCCAGTTCTGATAATTGCTGCCGAAAGCTGTCCGTTGTACAATGGTAGCATTCCTCAGTTTGCATCTGGCACCTACATAGTCAATCGGCATGTATTCATATGAAATTCCAAAGTCGTATGCCAGGTGGTTTACAATTAGTTCTTTTGTAACCTCAATATCCTCAAAGGAATAAAAATTATTCACAAGAAAACTGTCTTCTGCATCAAGCAGGCTCCCCATTGGCCATCCCATGGATACAAATACGCCGAGAAGCATCTGCCCCTGGTGTGGTCCTTCAGGTGCCTTATCAAGCTCCTCAAACTCTGATGCCTGTAATGAACACGCCAGGATTATAAAAAGAAATGTTATAATATATTTTTTCATAAATACTCAATAAATGTAAAAACCGCGTCCGCTTTTTTTGCCAAGATAACCGGATGCTACATACCTCCTTAACAAAGGGCATGGCCCGTACTTGTTGTCAGCATAACCCCTTAACATCTCCTCGCCAATCGCAAGAATAACATCGAGTCCTACCATGTCTGCGATTTCCAGCGGGCCCATGGGAAGGTTGAGTCCCTTTTTCATGGCTTTATCAATAACTTCAGGTTTGGCACCACCTTCATATAAAAGGAATGCTGCTTCATTAATCATCGGGTAGAGTATTCTGTTCAGAAAGAAACCCGGATAATCCTTGGCTTCGATAAAATCCTTTTTCAATTTTTTCAGAAAGGATTTGGACATTTCAACTGTTTCCCTGGTTGTGCAGAAACCCGGAACAATCTCGACCAGCGGCATTACCCTTGCGGGATTAAGAAAATGCAGCCCGATTACCGATTCCGGTCTTGTTGTTGCCGCTGCAATTTCTGTGATTGATATTGATGATGTAATGGATGCAAGGACACTTGCCGGGGAAGATATATTATTCAGCTGCTTGAAGATTTCTTTTTTTGTATTAAGGTCCTCGAATACTGCCTCAAGAAAAATATCTGAATCAGATAATCCATCAAGGGTTTCCCTGATTGTAATTCTTGAAAGAATTTTTTCTTTATCGCTTTCTGTTATTCTGGATTTTTTTTCATATTTCGTAAGACGGGCTTTGATGGTATCAAGAGCATTCTGAGTCTTTTTGGGATTATTATCATAAAGTTTTACATGAAAACCAGATTCAGCAGTCATATGGGCAAGATCTGTACCCATAATCCCGGCTCCAATGATACCAACTCTGTTCATTCAGACATCTCCGGTAAAAAAGTATAAATAAATAAGTACATACAGGAATTATAATATACTTCTGTGTAATATTGTCATCAATAAAATAATTGACGTAAGCGTTTATTTTTAAGCAAGTAAAATAATAATATTCGATGTAGATCGTACTGTAATAATTTCCAGGAACAGAAATTGTAATATGCAGAACAATGGAACATAATTCATGAAAGAAATCGATAAGACAAAACAGAACATCAAAGTCAACCAGCTCGATGATTCACAGAGGAAGAAACTCTATCAGAAATTCGTCGACTCAGGCGGCCAGGTGCTGAATGAGAAACAGGTTAGACGTAATATGGTCATTGATCGTGAGAAGCAGAAGGAACACCAGAAAAGAATGGATGAGCATTTCACCAGGGTAAAAACATCCACCGGGACCAAAACCACTTCTGCTTCCAGGTCAAAGTCAGCATCAACTACGCTCACCCCCCATGTTCCATTCAGCAATTTCCGTATCAGGATGCGGCTTTTTTTTCATGGAGTTACAGGGCTTAATACTTTTTTTTACAAAAACCGGTTTCTCAAGAACATGAACCTCAGATACAAACCTGCTTTGATGGAAATACAAAACACCTACCTTGCCCTTTTCAGGCAGAATCCCAAAAGGGGCAACCAGATAATTATGCGCCTCGATAAGATTTCACCATTATACTATGAATTAATAGAAAAAGCCGGTGAAGTATATGACCCGATCGATTTAAGAGACCTCGCAGATAATTTCAGCAATTATCCTGATGTACCACGACAGCTGTTTGAATTGAAAGATCCGTTTATTCAGTTATTCCGTTCCCTGTATATTATCAAACCCTATGAAAACACCCTTTACAGTTCATTTGAAAAAGCAATAGACCTGAACCAGCATGTCGATGAAAATAATACTCCATCCACTTTAAAAAAGAAAGATATACGGAATGCGCTGTATATAGTATTTTACAATCTCTATCCCTGTCTTCATACCCTTTTCTGTAAATATAATTCGGTCCTGTTTGAAGAAACAGACCCGCGAATTGACGAAATCCTGGAAATCCTTCCCTCTGAAAAACCAGGCAACAGGATACGTTACGACCTTTCCAGAAAGAAATCCCTGGAAGAGGAGGAGACAGAACTCCCTGCGGTCAACGAAGACCCAAAGAAGCCTGACATCGATCCATCCGTAACAGAAGGCTTAAGAAACATGTACAAACTGGACTTCAACATACTTCGTAAAAATTATGATAAAAAAGGTGTCTATAGCATCCTCAGTGATAATGATAAGGTTCTTCTCACTTATCTGCTTTACCTTGAGTTTGAAAACGAGTATTCTTTTATCCTTACAACAAACCGCATAAAATATAAAACAGAATACCTTGGAACCGGCGCGGTTGATTACAAAATGCAGATGCAGGAACTTTTTAATAACATGAGAAAGGTCGAAACAGCGTTTTCCGCCTACCATAATGAATTTATTAATTTTGATAAAGTCAAAAGCCAGAAGCCTATCAACAATGACCAGTACATAAGCTATTCGAAAAGGGTCGATGAGCTTTCGTCCAAAAAAGACATAGCAGGCAGCAACGCAAAGATGGTAATAAAAACATTCATGGAAAAAACCGCAGCTGAACTGGATGTTCTTTCAAAGGATATGGATGACAAACAGATGCATGTTGCCAATCCTCAGGATGTTATTGATATGAATCCTGAGATTGAAGGAAACAAAAAGATTCATGGTATGAAGGTTTTTGAGGCAATAAAAGTAGTCAGGAATTATGCTGCTGCCTTTGCCTACAGGCTTGGGCCTGATGGAGACCTTTATGGTAAACAGGAATATTCAGAAAATAAATCCGCGCAGAAAGGAAGTGATAAGCTAACCGAAAGTCCTTCACCGGCATTATCGCAAAGCAACTCCATACTCGATGAACTTGATGATATTATATAGGCATCTCTTTTTTTAATCTGATTGCATCAAGCCTGTTGCCGGTAATTTCTTCGCGGCTCAGGCAAAAACCCGGATCTCTATAAGGTTCAGATTTTACATTTGAACGAATCTCCGCAAGGCGTTCCTCTTCCAGAAGTTTAATGATTCCGGTTTTAGCGGCAAGTGTTCCTTCCCTTTTTTTCCCCACTGAAGGCCCCATACCAACCAGTAATCCAGCTTCAAGCATGGCCATTCTTATATGATCAGCACTTGAGTATGTCGTGAGGATACAGTCGTCATACATCAGGTTAAACAGGGCTTTAAAATAATCAACGCTCCATAGTTCGGGATTGCTTGCAGGGGAGAAGGGGTCCTGGAATACAGCGTTAAATTTATGGGGGATTTTATTCAGCGAGTCCCTTGCATCACCAAAGAGTATCTCCAGATAAATGTTGCCATGTTGCGCTGAACCTTTTGCGTAGCATTCTTTTATGTCAGCATAGATTTCATCCCTTCTGTCATTGAACAGGATTGAATTCATATGGCCTGAAAAAGATCTCTCCTTCTCAAGAGATATAACTGTAAGCCCGGATTCTTTTTTTCTTAGAATGAATTCATATACCAGGGCCAGAACGTTATAGCCAAGTCCAAAGCCCACATCAAGAACATAAAGTTCCCTGTCATTCTTCCCGAGTATTTGTGATGGAATAACATGCTTCAGCATCGATTCCTGGTAGGCGCCTGAAATTGAATGCATGGCCTGTTTATATTCATCTAAAAAAAGAGTTGATGAACCGTCTTCTGTCTGAATAAGTTCCGGCATATCGATTAGTTGAAAAATCCTTTAAATATTATCAGTTTTGATTTTGAACTTTTTTTAAAATCAATTGCTATAATTTCCACGCCACCGAAGCGACGGGGAATTGACAATGTCATTATTACAATATAAAGTATAGGAATAATTACAGATATTATTAAACTCATTACAGATGAGTTCTTTGCAAAAACCTGTACTGTCAGGTAATCTAATAATTCTACAGGGTATCATGGCAACAAAAATTATTCTGGAAGGGATAGTGCAGGGGGTGGGATGCAGGGGCTATTGCTCGAGATACGCCCGCAAGTACAACCTGCACGGTTCAGCGACAAATCTGGGCAATGGGTCTGTCTGTATAATCATCAATACTGATGACGAAGAAACCATTAACACATACATGAACTCATTGATTCAGAACCCCGACAGGATTACTTTTTTCGGGCGAATCACCGGGTACAGGCTAACAACCCACAACGGCAGGATTGAAGGTGACTACAATTTCTAAACGGGTTTGACTTCAACCGGCCTGATACTTTTCATTCTGCGGTAGTGGATTTTATTAAAGCGCTTAAGCAAATCCTCACTCTTCATATCGAGAAAAGCATGATAGGGTGTCTCTTTAATGTATGAATAAAAGTCACCTGCAAAATCGATGTATCTCTCTTCAAAAGCTTTCTTTGAATGGCCATGGGCTTTTTTCATTATTCCCATTCGTCTTATGTCTCCATTGAAAGCAGGGCTGATATGGTAGAGTTCATGAAACATTACATTCACTTTATCCCTGGCAGAGAGGTTGAAGAACTTCGGAAAATAAAAGTACATTATATAAAGAATCTCTGTGTCATTGATAAAAAGTTTGGGGATTGCAAAGTACCTTCCATTGTGGTTAACAATTCCCGCGCCATTTTCAAATTTCATGGGAAGGAGTTTTCCGTATATGCCGCCCCCTGTTGCTTTTTTGTTCGAGGAGCAGCAGAGGAGTATTTTATTGGCATCAAATTTTTCAAATTCAGGTGTACGGCTGATCATTTCATGAAGAAGAAGACTCAATGTGTCTGAAAGGTTGATTGTATCGCTCACTTACCTGCCCCGGACTTTGATATCATCTCTTCAGCATGTTTAATCGAAAGTTCTGTCACCTCTTCACCTGCGAGCATCCTGGCGACTTCACGAACCTTCTCTTTTTCGTTGAGGTTTTTTACTACAGTCGTGACCCTGCCTTCTGATTTTCCCTTCTGTACAAGGTAATGGCTGTCAGACATTGCCGCGATTTGCGGAAGGTGGGTAATGAGGAGTACCTGCCTGTCCTTCGAAAGGTTCTTCAGTTTTTTACCGACAATCTCAGCGGTCTTGCCGCTGATTCCGGTATCGACTTCATCAAAGATCAGCGTATCAACTATATCTGCTGACTGAATAACATTTTTTATCGCGAGCATTATCCTTGACAGCTCACCGCCCGAGGCGACTTTTCGCAACTGCCTCAGGTCCTCTCCTTCATTGGCAGAGAGCAGAAACTCAATCCTGTCAAGGCCGTGAGGGTAGAGCACATATTTTTTATCATCGCTCTCGATGTCACCGTTAGGATCAACCTCCCTTTTAATGGATATCCTGAATACCGTGCCTGACATGCCAAGGTCTGAAAGTTCCTTCATGACAAGCTCTTCCAGTTTTTTTGCATGGGCCTTTCTTTTTTCAGAAAGTTCCAGGGCAATCTTTTTTGCTTCCGCGATTATTTTTTTCTCTTCAGTTTTCAGGTTTTCGAGAGCCTCATCCCCCTGTGTAATCGATTCAAGCTCCTGCCTGGCCTTTTCAGCATAGGCAAGAATTTCTTCAATGGAATCACCGTATTTTTTCTTGAGTCCCTGTATGAGGTTCAGCCTCTCTTCAACCTGGTTGATCCTTTCAGGAGAAAAGTCTATGCTGTTTCTATAATCCCTGAGTGTTGCCGATGAATCCTCCAGAGAATATAATGCCTCCCTTATTGTGTCAACCAGAGACGAGAGGTTCTGGTCAATATCGCATATCCTGGAAAGGCTGCTTTCAACTTTTTTAAGATTTCGGATTACTCCCGCGTCACCGGAAATCAGGTCTGTTGAGGTGTTAATTTCTGTAAAAAGTTTTTCCGCGTTCTGGAGAAGGTTTGCGTTGCTGCGCAGTTCATCCTCTTCGCCGCTTTTCAGTTTCGCTGAATCAATCTCTTTTATCGAAAAAGTGTTGAACTCAATCCTTCGCGCCTTCTCCTTTTCATCAATCTGAAAAGAACTGATTCTGTTCCTGATATTGCCAAGGCGTTCATGCACATCCTTTACTTTTACCACGTCACCTGTAAGCTGACCGAAGCTGTCAAGAAGCTCCCTGTGTTTTGCAATATTTATTATTGTCTGGTGCTCGTTCTGGCCGTGAATATCGATAAGGAATTCAGAAATCTCTTTAAGTTTATTCAGAGGTATCTGAGTGGCATTGGCAAAGCAGCGGCCTTTACCATTTGCAAAAAATTCCCTCTGTATAATAAGCGTATCCTCATCGGTCGATATCCCCGATTCTTCCATGGCAGATCTGAGGTTATTCATTTCGGATATATCAAAAGTCGCTTCAAGGGATGCCCTGTCAAATCCTGTACGGATCATGTCAGTGGTGACCTTTTCTCCCAGTATACCGGATATCGCATCTATAAGAATTGATTTACCGGCACCGGTTTCACCGGTAAGAATATTCAACCCGTTTTTGAAATTAACAGAAAGAGAATCAATGATGACAAAATTTTTTATTCTCAGTTCAAGCAGCATAAAGGCACCTTGCAGAACCGGGCTCAGCCCCAGTTTAATTTTTCACGAAGGATCGCGTAGTAGTTTTTTTCAGGATGAAGAATCAGTTTCATTTTCTTTTCAGACTTGCTGAAAGTAATTTCATCACTACCATTCAATTCGATAGCGACCTGACCATCTATTGTCAATAATAAATTTGTGAGGTTGGTTAAAGTACGCGCCCTGATTCCGGAGGTTACCGGAAGAACAACCGGGCGCATAGAGAGCGAATGGGGGCAAACCGGATTTACGATATATACATCATTTGCCATTGGTGCGATGATAGGCCCGCCGGCAGAAAGGGAATATGCAGTTGAACCGGTTGCTGTTGCAATAATGAGTCCATCCCCTGAAAACCTGTTTAAAAACAGGCCGTCAATATAGAGTTCAATTTCGATCGCCCTTGAAAAAGCCCCCTTGGATATTACAGCATCGTTGAAGAAAAACAGGCGCGTCTCAACACCATCTCTGTGATGAACAGCCTGCATGACCGTTTTTTCAGTCATGATAAAATCACCATCAAGAATTTTAAGAAGATTTTTTTCATATTCATCAGGACTGAACTCAGTAAGAAAACCGAGTTTCCCCCTGTTGATACCAAAGATCGGGGCATTGCAGTCTATAAACATTCGGGCTGTTTTAAGAAAAGTTCCATCTCCGCCGATTGCAATTACAAGATCCGGACTGAAATCAGCATCTGCCCCAATTATTATCCTGTCAGTATTTTTAAGCAGTTTAACGAGCTGGTAATCAGGGATATTGATATTTATTTTCTTTTTGAGAAGCAGATTACAAACATTGCCGATGATAGCGATTGACTGTTCATCATCCGGTCGGAAATTTATTGAGACATTATTTATCATTTTTCTTCCGCCAGATCATATGCGAATTTCATTATTAATCCTGGATTCTTATCAATGAACTGAACAATATCACAGCGCCTTAATTCAAACACTGAAACAGGCCCGGAATTTCTAAAAGAAAAAACCGCATCCTGGTTCATGTAAAGCCTGGGAAGCGAACCTACAAAATCACCCCTGCCCAATGTCCTGATCTCCCTGTTATCTGAATAGACATGAACTGAACCTGATCTTATGAGATAGACAGATTCCAGTTTTGTATTCTGAAGTATTATTTCACCCGGCTGGTTAAAATCCCGTGGGATAAAAATTGATTCAATCCATGTTCTCTGCGTTGGAGTGCAGTGTTTGAAAAAACTATTTTGCGACATAAGATTCCATGTTTCACTGCTTCGGGTTGATGCAACTTTCCCAAGGATTCTTTCAAACTCCGTGCCAACGATGAAGTTCAGAAACTTATTTTTTTCAATTGTAAAAAGGACCAGGTCTGTGGCAGCATAAACATCCGCAGCCCTGTTCTGCCCTGTAATGATTGCAACCTCGCCAAAATAATCGTAGGGCCCGTATATCTTCGATTCATCAAGACCTTCATTTTCAACAGCAATGTTGCCGGCATAAATAATATAGAATTCAGTACCGGGAGTCCCTTTCTCAATGATCCTTTCACCCTTTGTGAATTTTTTGATATCAACAATATCGAGAAGCTCCTGCGCTTTCCAGATGGGCATATCCTGCATAAAATCAAGGCGTTTGAAAACACTCAGGATCTGATATGCCTCTTCGTACGGGGGAGCTTCTGTAGGAAAGTACAGGGTATTCTCCATGCCGAATCTGGCCAGAGTAAGCGAAGTTTCATCAGGAAAATCTTTTCGTGCTATGTGATAAACAACGGTTTTTTTCTGTAGATCAACGGGCAGCGAATTAAGGTATTGTATCGGTGTGTGAAGCGGGGGTACACCTGATTCATGATAGATAACATTCGAATCCCATGGAAAGCCAGTGAGTTCGTTGTATCGCTCATCACTGATAATTTTCTCATCTAAAAGCCGTCTATGCAGCTCAGGATCGTTATTATGATCCGAAGTATAAACGAATGACTGATTCTGAAATTCCATTCTGAATCCTATTGTCGGTATGGAATGGAGTGTATAAAAAAAGTCAAATTTACCGCCGTTGATGTATATGGGTGAGCCGATTTTTACCGGATGAAAATTAAAAAGTTTGCCAAGGTAGGATGTATCAACGCCACTCAACGCTGAATATTTCTGCAGAAAACTGCTCATGACAGTCTCGGTTGTATAAACAGTTATTTTCCCCTCTTCAAGAATTTTCTGAAATGTTCCGGCATCATGATCCGCATGGCAGTGAGTAAGGATGATGCTGTCTATAAACTTGGGACTTACATTTGATGCTTCAAGCCATTCTGTTGAGTTCACAGGAGGGTCTATCATGACACCCTGGTGGTTAAGCCAGATTATGAAGCCCGAAGTATTCTCCTCCGGATCAAATCCATGACTTGGACCAAGACAGGTCACGCCAAAAAGCGGGGGCAGATATGGATCTTTTAATCTTTCACCTATTATATACTGAGGGGTATATTCTATTTCACCTGGAACAGTTGCAATATGACTGCCTTTCGAAGAGATGTTGTACTCGTTGTTTTCCGTTATTTCAATACTCACACCTTTGTAGCCGAACCTGTTATTGTCGAATAATCCGAACTGAACCATGTTGGAGAGACGGTTGTTTTTCCTGAAATAATTCATTTCTGATTTGATATCAGGAACACTCAATCTGCCATCCAGCGTAGAATAGTCATTATTTATATCAAAAGATTCCGGACCAAACAGGGATTCTTCGAGGACTTTTTTAATGTTCGGGAACTGTTCCTTGCGACAGATTATAAGGGTCTTTTTACTTCTTAAAAAGAAATTATAATATAACGGGAATTCAATTTCTGCAATACTGATACCTTTAATCCAGCTGAACATTTTTTCCGGAAGAACAAATATCTCAGGTACCCCGCCTGGAAGAGACATCGTGTCTTTAATTGTTTCCGGTGGTGACCCGAACTGAATATATCCGGCGGGCGTTTCTACAAGATACCCCCCCTTGGCAAGTTTGAATACCGCGTTATGATCACGTGTATAATTCTCGAATACCATACTAGTCCCTGTATACAGAGCCCGGTTCAAATATTTTTGACCGGTCAATAATCATGTTTCCATTTTCTATTCTACGGAAAAAACAACTCTTGTATCCCTCATGGCAGGCAGCATCACCAGCCTGGATTACTTTAATCAGCAGTGTATCATTGTCACAATCGATTCTTATCTCTTTCACATGCTGAAAGTGTCCGGAAGTTTCACCTTTCTGCCATATTCTTTTTTTTGATCTGCTCCAGTAATGAACCGTACCTGTTTTTATGGTCAGATCAAAGGCTTCCCGGTTCATATAGCCCAGCATCAGTATGTCATTATCATCAACATTCTGTATAATTACCGGGATAAGCCCGCCGCTTTTTTCGAAGTTTAAATCAGTATTCATAATCAGGATGAATCTCCAGAAGAAATTATCTCTTTAATAAAATCAGACAAGTTATAATACATTTTTATAGCCAATATAAACAAGACAATGAATAATTTGAAACAACAATTTTTACTGTTCATTTCATATTATTGCAACTTAAAGAATATTTGAAGGGATTAAATAATTCAGGGATGAATTTAAACAGGTCCGGCATATTTTTTAAGCATGTTATAAATTAAAGCTGAGAATATGCTTTTGGCGAACGTAGCATATAGTTGATATTTAATCAGCTGGAAAGCATTTTTGCTATGAGTTAATTGAACATGTTGTAAAAGAAGTGAATATTATGTCTCTTGTTGCAGGTCTATCTTTTTTTTATTTTGCGGATCTTCGTATAGCATTAATTCTTCTGGGAAAGTTAATGTTTGTGTTGAATCTTTTTTTCAGCAGTATTCCTCCACATTGAACATTGAGGATTTTGTATTTTTCCTCTTCATTTAAAAGAAGCATTCCAAGATCATTGATATGAGTTATTACCTTATCGCTTGATATATCCTGGCTTTCGTTCACATACATGTACATGAATCCATCCTTTTTAACAAGAGGAGATCCCAGCTCGATTACAGTATACGGATCAGCCATTGCTCTTGTCATAACCCAATCAAAAGTTTCTCTATAAATCAGGTCTCTCCCTATATCTTCAACACGGCAGTTTATGCCCTTGGCATTACTTATTTTAAGATGCGAGATGGTAGAATTGATAAATTCAATTTTTTTCTGTGTTGCATCGAACATTGTGACGGCTGCCTCCGGGAATCGTATGCTCAATGGTATCCCTGGAATTCCGGAGCCACTGCCGATATCCGCAATAGATGTTCCACGTGGAACATCTATTGCGGAGAAGGGAACCAGGCTTTCGAAAATCAGGATTCTGCGTATTTCCTCGAGTTGCTTAAAGCCGGTAAGATTAAAGTGAGTATTTGAGGAATATATTAATTCTGCGTAATCATCCAGCTTCTTCAGTTCATTGTAATCGGTAATTCCGGGGAAGTTCATATTGTATCCTGCGATGTTCCACGTGGAACATTAATTGTTTTTATTATGGAATGCTTCTATGTGTATCAATAACAGAGAAATGTCAGCTGGGTCGACTCCGGCAATTCTTCCTGCCTGCCCGATAGTTTCGGGCGTGTATTTAATAAGTTTTTCTCTGGCTTCGTTTTTTAGTCCCTTGATTGAAGAATAATCGAAATTATCAGGTATACGCTTTTGTTCCAATTTTTCGAAACGGTGTATCCTTTCCATGTCTCGTTTAATGTAGCCTTCGTATTTAATTTCCATTTCAATATATGGGGAGATCTTCTCGTCGGGTTCTTCCCCGCAGATTTCATGTATCTGGCTGATGGTAATTTCAGGTCGTTTAAGAAGCTTATCCAGTGAGTGTTTCCCCTTTATCTGTATATCGGGGGAGGTCTTTTTCAAAATTAAGAGAATTCTGTCATCTATTTCAATCGTAGTATTTTTATACTGGTTAATCCGGGAATCGATCTCTCTGTAACGCTCTTTCATGCTGGTAAAACGATCATTAGTAATAAGGCCAACTTTGTATCCGATTTCCATCAATCTCTTGTCAGCATTATCCTGTCTCAGCAACAGCCTGTGTTCTGCCCTTGAGGTAAACATTCTATATGGTTCAAAAACAGGTTTTGTTATTAAATCATCAATTAGAACACCGATATATGCATCAGAGCGTGACAATACTACTGATTGTTCGTTTCTGAGCTTTGATACGGCATTGATGGCAGCCATAAGCCCCTGGGCAGCAGCCTCTTCATATCCTGATGTTCCATTTATCTGGCCTGCAAGAAAAAGGCCGGAAACTTTTTTTGTTTCAAGGTTAGGTTTAATCTCCTCGGGGGGGACGAAATCATATTCAACAGCATAGGCAGGACGCATTACATGAACTTCTTCAAGACCTGGTATTGTTTTAATCATTTGAAGTTGTACATCTTCAGGCAATGAAGAAGAGAATCCATTTATGTAATATTCATTTGTATTTAATCCCTCGGGTTCAAGGAATAGCTGATGTTTTGGTTTATCTGCAAAGCGTACAACCTTGTCTTCTATAGAAGGGCAATAGCGGGGGCCAATACCTTTAATTTTACCTCCATATAATGGGGAACGATGAATATTTGCCTTTATTATTGAATGGGTGGCATCGGAAGTATATGTAATCCAGCATGGAATCTGTCTGGCTGTAATTTTTTGAGTAGTGTATGAAAAAGGTTCAGGTGATTCATCAGGATACTGTGCCTCACATTTGCTGAAATCGATTGTATTCGAATTTACTCTGGGTGGAGTACCGGTTTTAAGTCTCTGTACGTTGAGTCCATTTATACGCAATGAGTCAGATAAACCTTCAGATGAAAAGTCAGCAAGCCTCCCTGATCTCTGCTGGAACTCACCAATGTGAATCAATCCCTTGAGAAATGTTCCGGTACAGATAATAACTGCATTTGAATAATGTTCGATGCCGCGTAAAGTCTTTATGCCTGAAATCTTATTATTCTCAACAATGAGTTCTTCCGCAATATCCTGTATGATTGAAAGTGAAGGCTGTTGTTCCAGTATATGCTTCATCCTGAACTGGTAGGCTTTTTTATCGGCCTGAGCCCGGGGTGCCCATACTGCCGGTCCCTTGCTTTTGTTCAGCATCTTAAAATGAATGCCTGTATGATCGATGTTTATCGCCATCTCCCCGCCAAGGGCATCAATTTCCCGAACGAGGTGACCTTTGGCAAGACCCCCAATTGCGGGATTGCAGCTCATCTGGGCAATTGTGTCAAGATTACCTGTCAGCATTAAAGTTTTCATTCCACAGCGAGCCGAAGCAAGTGCGGCTTCAGTTCCTGCATGGCCTGCGCCGATAATTATTATGTCGTATTGAGAATACATTTATTATCTCCAGAGAATAAGGGATTAATAAAAATTAATGCTGTTTATGAGCAAGAAAAATTCCTGAGCATTATAAGTGTCGGTTAAATTAATTACGTTCATTTACATTAAATGTCATAAGAACAGTTACTTTTTTATTATATTCAATTTCGGAGTTATTAAAAAAGGATAACTGTTATAACAAAACAGGAAGAGAAAATTTAGGGGCTGTGATTAAATCAAACCTTGATAATATAATATTTAAACATTTTTTTGTAAAACCGGTATTTAAAAGTAAGCATATAGAATATGCGGAATATCATATGTGACATTCAAATACTGTTCAGTATAGTAAGGAAGGTAATAAAATTATTCCGCGAGGATTGGTTTGATAGGATATTAAACAGATTTGAGAAGATGATGCGTTTCAAAAAAATATGGTTTCCTGAAAAATGTATCATAGTTATGTAAGATAAAACTTCTTGACTTCAATTTCTGTTTCACAATTAAATATTTGGAATAACTGTAAAGATGAATATGGAAAATAATAACGGCCATAGTATACTTGTTGTTGATGATGACGAACTTGTCAGGAAAATTTTAAAAAAATTTCTGGTAGGTATAGGTTACTACGTAGACACAGCAGAAGATGGTGAAGGGGCGCTTTCGATGCTCGGATCCTTCAAGTATGATCTTGTCCTGACTGATCTTCAGATGCCAAGACTGGGGGGGCGTGAGCTACTGGAACACATGTCTCATGATTATTCCATGATTCCTAAAATTGTTCTGACAGGTCATGGTACCAACGATGATATAATAGCTGCTCTGAAAGCCGGCGCTTATGATTTCCTCTATAAACCGATTGAGGACCTTAATATTCTTGAATATTCCATCAAAAGGGCTGTTGAGAGTAAACGGCTGCGTGAAGACAAGGAAAGGCACCTTGCCGAACTTGAAAAAAACAATGAGATAATCTCTATGTTGAACAGCGGTAAAAGTACCGATGAAATTTTTAACATGTTGAATGTCTCCCTTAAAAGGGTCATTCCGTTTGATGGAATGGTGCTGACTTTATTAAATGATACCAACACATTCCTTACCGTAGAGAATGCGGTATTCAACCAGGGAATTTACCATAACCTTATCCGTAAAGGCGACAGATATGTTGCTTCTCAGTTGACAATGAATATTCTTCTTAACAAAGAACAGAATATTCTTAATATCAATAATCTTGGACAGTACATTGAGGAAAAGGAAGTGCATGATGTATACAGGGATATGTATAGCAATGGTATTAATTCAGTGCTTGCAGTATCCCTGTTGTTAAAGGATCAGGCCAGGGGAATAATATTTTTCCTGTCAGGAATCCGGGGAGCTTTCAAAAACCATCATATAACATTTGTTAAATCAATTGCCGGTCAGATCGCGCTCAGCGTGCAAAGGGCGGAATTGATGAAAGAAATCGAAAACCATTCCAGGAACCTTGAAAAGCTTGTAAGTCAGAGAACCGAGGAGGTGCTCAAAACTCAGCGTACTACAATATTTGCGCTCAGCAGTCTTGCTGATGCAAGGGACAGCGAAACCGGCGATCACCTTGAGCGCATCAGGAATTACTCGGTTCTCCTGATGCAGCTGTATAAATACCAGGAGGATCATATGGAGATCAGCGAGAGGCTTTTAAGGGACCTCTATGATTCTTCGGTATTACACGATATTGGAAAGGTAGGAATTCCCGATTATATACTTCTGAAAAAAAGCAGCCTTACATATGATGAATTTGAGGTTATGAAGAAGCATACAAACATTGGATACGATGCTCTCAGGAATGCATCGGGAGAAATGGGAACAGATTTCTTCCTGAACATGGCAATGGACATCATTCTGTTTCATCATGAAAGGTGGGATGGGAAGGGTTATCCCAAAGGTTTAAAAGGTGAAGATATACCTCTTAGTGCAAGGGTAGTTGCAATTGTAGATGTATATGATGCGCTCACATCTAAGCGACCTTACAAAGAAGCATTAAGTCATGAAGAAGCAGTGAAAATTATGAGCCAGGAGACTGGAAAATTCGACCCGGCACTTATTAACCTTTTTATGAAGAACGGAGAAGAGTTTAATAAAATTCGCATGAAGTTTTCTGAAAAAAATGAAAATCCGGAAGGGATATCCTGATGTATCAGAGAAATGTCAGTATAAGATTTGGCGGGCCTTTGACCCCGGGTGTAAAAAAACTGCTTATCCTAAACGGGTCGATTTTTTTAATACAAGAGATTGCGGGTCTGGTAACAGATGGGCGGATTATTGATGTTATTTTTGGTTTGAGCCATGAAGGCTTTGCGCAAAATTTTATGTTATGGCAGCCATTTACTTATATGTTCTTTCACGCAGGGTGGCTTCACATTTTTTTTAATCTTCTCGGCTTGTGGATGTTTGCAGGTGAACTGGAAAATTTTCTCGGCGAAAGCAGGTTCCTCAAGTATTATATTCTCTCAGGTCTCGGGGCAGGACTTTTCATTGCGCTGATGAATTACTATGTCTTTTTGAATTATGGAAGTTCTTCTGTTACAATCGGAGCATCCGGGGCGCTCTATGCTGTGTTGATCGGGTATGCAATGTTGTGGCCGAACAGGGAGGTTCTGCTCTATTTTCTGATTCCTGTAAAGATTAAATATCTGCTGCTGGCTTTTGGCTTGATGGAATTTTTTGGAACTCTATCGACAGCTGCAGGTAAAGGGGGCAACATCAGCCATATAGGCCATGTGGGCGGACTGGTTGCGGGATTTTTTCTG
The DNA here is from genome assembly GCA_964440335.1 of uncultured Leptospirales bacterium. Lineage (GTDB taxonomy): Bacteria > Spirochaetota > UBA4802 > UBA4802 > UBA5550 > JAAYBQ01. The sequence continues at coordinate 6,572 of CAYTSF010000002.1, read as the reverse complement.
ATGAAAAAATATATGACAAAGTCAGTAAAAAAAACTGAGAAGATTTCGTTCTTTGATAAATTAAGGAAAAAGAAACGCCTGAAGAAAAAAAGAAAAGAGATTGATGACAGAATCGAGGCAAAGAAAATCATTGATGAACTATTAGGTAAGATTGCACGTTCTGGAATGAGTTCACTTACTGCTGATGAAAAAAACAAACTCGAATGGGCAAGAAGACATTATTATCCAGGCGGGAATGACACAGTACATTGATATGATAGTAAAATGAAAAGCAAAGTAACTCTCATAAAAACAGAATCATACGATCCTAATGTAATTGAGAAAAATATTGAACAGATATTTCATGAACATGGTTTTGAAAAAGAACTTTTTGCTGATAAAAAAGTAGTTATCAAACCAAACCTTCTTACGTCGTCCCTGCCTGAAAGCGGAATTGTAACTCACCCGATAATTATTCAATCGGTAATCCGTATAATAAAAAAATTAGGGGGGCTACCTGTTCTGGTAGAATCACCGGCATTTCACCCTCTTGATCGTGTATTAAAAAAAACCGGTATCGGCGAGATACTTGCAAGGGAAAATTTAAGGATTGCAGATACAAAACAAACCGTTGCTATCCATAATAGTAAAGGTTTAAAATTCAAATCCTTCAAGGTCGCGGCAGAATTATCAGAATGTGACATTATCGTAAACCTCCCCAAATTAAAAACACACGGTCTTACATATTTTACAGGCTCAGTCAAAAACCTGTTCGGAACTATTGACGGGCTTGAAAAATCAAAGTGGCATTTCAGGGCAAATAATAAGTCGGATTTTACTTCTTTCCTCCTGGATCTCTATGGTGCCTTTCAGGATGGTTTGAATAAAAAAATGATCACCATAATGGACGGGATTCTCGGACTTGAAGGTGAAGGCCCTGGTGCAGGCGGACGCCCGAAGATGGCCAATGCTTTAATTGGTGGTGTAGATGCAATAGCAGTAGATTCTGTGACAGTGGCAGTCGCTGGACTGAAGTCAGACAAGGTGCTGACCTGTCTGGAAGGCCAGAAGAGGGGATACGGTGTTGCAGATTTAAACCGGATAACTATTACCGGGGATAAAATTGAGTCTTTCAATAACATGTTTCTGGAGCCTGAACAAAAATCGGCAATGACAACCTGGCCCATGAAATCCCCCCTTTTAAAAAATCTTCTTGTTGAAAAGCCTTTTCCTCAGGAAGAAAAATGCACTTTATGTTATCAGTGTAAAACGATATGCCCGGCAGGTGCAATTTCAAAAAGCATAAACAGCAGAATCCCTTCGTTCGATTATAATAAATGCATCAGGTGTTACTGCTGTATGGAGATTTGTCCTGAGAATGCAATTAAGCTCAAGAAGGGAGTCGTCGGAAGATTCATCAGGTAATCATCTGTTGTTGATTACATCAATTTCATCGAAGAGTTTTTTTACATTATACTCCGCAAAAGCATCGCAGTAACCATTATCGTAGCAGTCACTTCTAATTAAATGTCTTTCTGAAAGTATCTGTTGAACAGTTTTGTTAAGTATTTCGTCAGTGCTGCCGGAGACTTTATCACGGTTCAGATGTAAAGAGACATAACAGGCTAGTATGCGGAATGCTCTGTCATTCAGGCGTTCGGAGATCAAAGACTGGAGCTTTTCTATTTTGTAATTATAGTGATCCGGGATAAATTCATAAATATAGACATAGAGAATTTCTCCCTGGAAGCCTTCATTTACCAGCTGCTCATTACTACTCCTGCATGATAAAAGAAATAATAAAGAAAAAAGTATGCCTGCTTTTTTTATCATATAGTATAGGATGATTTTTGAAGTAATATTACAAGACAAAAAACCCCCAAAAAAATTGGGGGTGAGAGAAAATCATGAATATGATACAACTTAAATGGTAAAAGTAATATACACCAGATTAAAAAAAAGTCAATCAGGGGAAAGTCTTAATTTGCATTAAGAAAAACCCTTATGGACGTATTAGAGCGGATTTTAAGTTCAGGAAGCTTTTTTTATGAATCCAATAATATGTCCTTTTATACCAGTCAGAAACTGGTTTTCAACACTGACTATTGTTCCCATCCCGCTATAAAGGGGATGAGAACAATCAATAATTTTATAAAGGGTTGTAATTGAAGAGTGTATTGATAATGTTCGAGTATAACGTGTAATCATTTAAGAAGTATATTTGTACCAAACCATTTTTTTGAAATTTCATCGCCAGACTGGTCATTTTTTATTTCATCTATGACACGATCCAGTTCATTTTTAAATGTAATATCAGTCTTACGTAACGCTACTCCGTATAACTCACTGCCAAGTTCGTCATCAAGAATTTTAAATACACCCGGTTTGGAAGCCATAAACCACCGTGCCATTATTATATCCATGACAACAGCATCAACACGTTTCGCTTCAAGATCTATAAGGGCCAGGTTGTTATTATCAAATTTTTTTATATCTTTAATCTCTTTTGCCAGAGATTTGTTGGATGCCAGAGCGTTTTCACTACTGCTTCCACGGAGAAGGCCTATTGTCTTGTTTTTAAGATCTGACTGAATTTTTATTGTGTTGTCATTTCTTACAACAATAATCTGCCTGTTGTTAAGATATGCCTTTGTAAAAATAATACTTTTTTCTCTTTCCTCAGTAATTGTACACCCTGACCAGATTACATCAACTTCCCCGCTATCAAGGCTGGTTATAAGATTATCCCAAACGATTGTTTTGAATTGTACTTTAAGACCAAGCCTCTTTGCTGTTTCTTTTGCAAGGTCAATATCAAAACCGATTACATCATTTTTATCCGGGCTGCGAAAAGCCATGGGGGGAAACTGGTCGCCAAGACCAACAACGAAGAATCCTTTGTTTTTGATTTTTTTAAGGGAATTATCACTGGATTTGTCAGGTCCGCAACCTTGAAAAAAAATAGCAAACATGATAAATACAGTTAAAAGTTTTAAAAAGTGTTTTTTCATAAAATTATTCTCCGGATTATAACTGATGTGATAAATTGATTTAAATATAGAAAACAAACCGGGTAATATTCAATAATATTTTTTATTAAAAAACAAAATACAAACATGAGTTATATCTATAAACAACTGGTATTTCAGAAGTGATATTATTCTCAGTTCTCCGCAGTCAAGTGGAGAATGTGTAACTATTTGTGTATCCATGATATGTGTGGAATAAAAAGTTATTTTATAAAATGGTAAATTTCTTGATGTAAATCTATGATTGGTTTTTATGTGTGTTTATAAGGAGAAAAATCATGCCAAGAATAAAACTTACGGAACTTGAGAAGTACAGGTTCAGATATGAGCAGTTGATACATCTGTCAAATATTAATATTGCAGGACATACTGGCAGTGTTGAAATGACAGATCTTATACAGGAGGCCAGGTACAGGATGCTGAAAAGCATGGGTTTCAGTGACCTGAATCTTGGTGATGGTGTAACAGGTAGTATCATGGCAGATATTGTAATTAATTTTAAAGGAGAGATATTCCTTGATGACTACATCTCAGTTGAAATGGATATCGCTGAGATTGACGGGAAGGGTTACAGGGTTTTTTACAGGATTTTGAAAAACGAAAAATTAGCAGGCCTTGCAGAAACAGGTTTTGTGACATTTTCTTTCAGGGAGAAAAAAACTGTAAATGTACCGGCCGCATTTATTGATAAACTCAATGGAATCAAAGAGATGCAAAGGTGCTGAAGCAGGTTTTGACCCAATTAATTACTTGCCATTAATAGATACCGGATAGAAGTGGTATTTAACAGTAATTTTTGTGAATTCAGTAATAAAATAAGAAAACAAACAGGACGGACATATGGATTATTTTAAAGGCACAGATGAGTATGTGATATCAAAAGAACTGAAAGATAATGTCAATGTTTCAATTGCTCTGAAAAGGCCGCTTATAGTAAAGGGTGAGCCAGGTACTGGTAAAACACTTCTTGCTCATGCGATTGCCAAGGGTCTTGGTAAGAAGCTGATTGTATGGAATATAAAATCCACGACAAAGGCCCAGGAGGGACTTTACCTTTATGATACTGTACAGAGGCTTAACGATGCCAGGTTTGGCGATAATGACATCTCCGACATAAAACAATACATTAAACTCGGTAAACTTGGTGAGTCATTTGCTTCTGATGAACAGCTTGTACTTCTCATAGACGAGATTGACAAGGCAGATATAGAGTTTCCCAATGACCTTCTCAACGAGATTGACGAGATGAGTTTTTACATCCCCGAAACAAAAGAGAACATAAAGGCTAAGAATAGGCCAATAGTAATTATAACATCAAACAGTGAAAAGGAACTTCCCGATCCATTCCTGAGAAGGTGCGTGTTCCACTACATTGAATTCCCTGAACAGGAGCTCATGGAGGAGATTGTTCACGTCCACTTCCCCAAAATTGAAAAGAAGCTGCTGCGTGAAGCGCTGAAAAAATTTTACTGGATCAGGGAATTCGACATGCTGCGCAAGAAACCCTCTACCAGTGAACTTATCGACTGGCTGCAGGCCCTGATTCTCGGCGGCATCAGCGAAAAGGATGTTGAGAAGGAGATCCCGTTCCTGGGCACACTGCTCAAGAAGAAAGAGGACATAGACATAGTTGAGAAATCCGGCAAAACCCACTACGCATACAATTCAAGTATGAGGACAAGGGATGTTTATTAATTTTTTCTTTAACCTGAAGTCCAGAGGGGTACCGGTTTCGCTTCATGAGTGGATAACCCTCCACCATGCCCTGACCATGAACCTGAACGACAGCAGCCTTACTTCCTTTTACGGCATAGCCCGGGCAATACTTGTTAAGAACGAGATCTTTTTTGACAGGTATGACATGGCCTTTCTTGATACATTCGGCGGAGTTGAAACAACTGATGAGCTTCTTGAGGAAATTCTTGCGGGGCTGAAAAAGGTGAAGGAACTGCACCTCACCGAAGAGGAGAAGAGGCAGATCGATGAGCTGAATCTTGACGAGGTGCTGAAAAATTTCGAAGAGCAGCTGAAGCAGGGGCATTACAAGGAACATGTTGGAGGCAACAAGGCTATAGGCACAGGCGGCCGTTCCACGCAGGGAGCCTGGGGATACAATCCTGCAGGTATAAGGATCGGGCAGGGTGAGTCCAGGCACAAGAGGGCTGTGCAGATTGCAGAGAAGAGGACGTTCAGGAATTACTCAAGCGATATTACGCTCGATACAAGACAGATGCGGGTCGCGCTGTCGCACTTGCGTTCTCTGCTGCCCATTGGAACCGGTGAGAGGCTTGACCTGAAAAAAACGATAGATGAAACATGCAGGAATGCTGGCGAGATAGAACTTGTATGGGAGACAAAGGAGAAAAAAAGTTCAAAGGTAATGCTGATCATGGATGTGGGCGGCTCGATGACTCCCTTTGCAGAACTTGTTGAGCGCCTTTTTTCCGCAGCTTCATGCCAGATCAGTAAATTCAAGCACTTCTACTTTCACAACTGCTTTTACCAGGACCTCTGGACAGACATGGAGAGAAACCAGTCCATTGCCACCATGGAGATGATTAAGAGTGAAGACAACGATTACAAGGTCATCATTGTAGGTGATGCTGAAATGGCCCCGTCAGAACTAACATGGGTTAATGGCGCCATTGATTACTGGTATCACAACGACACTCCAGGTGTTGTATGGATGCAGAGAATCAAGGACAAATTCAAGGACGTGATCTGGGTAAACCCTTTACCAAAGAGGTCGTGGGAGTATGTTCATTCCATCAGGATGGTCAGGGACATTTTTCCCATGTTTGAACTTACACTGGATGGTCTTGATGAGGGAGTTAAATTTCTCATGACCGGAAAATGTGAGCTTTACGGCCGCAAGTAAAATTCAGCAGGACATCAGAAAACCTGGGTCCTGCTGAAAATCATCAACAGCGGCATAACCCCAAAAAGAAACAGCAGCGAATTCATGACAAAAATCCCCGAAGACATCCTCGAATCAAGCTCAAATAATATGGAACTGATAACAGAATAAATTGCCGCAGGTGCAAAGGACTGCAGAAAAATTATTTTTTCAATATTGCTGTCAAGGCTGACAAATTGCAGGACTGCAAAGGTTATGGCGGGTATTATAATAAATTTTGTTAATGATATGACAGTAAGCTGGGGGATGAAGGATGTAAGGTCACCTATCCTGAAATTAATCCCCAGAGTCAGGTAATATATGCCAATAGCCACGGCAAGAAAAAACTCAAGAGGGAAGTTTATAGCAGGACGATTAATTCCTGAAACCTGTAAAATTACAGCTACCAGAATGCCTGCCAGGGGCATGTTCTGAAAGTTGAAAAAAAATGTCATGAACTGTTTCATTGAAAATAAGGATTCATTTCTGTCAGGATTTTGACGATCTGCTGCAGAAATCTTTGCGTATGGAAAAATTATTGTAAATACAAAGGGCAGGTAGTAAATAATATATATAGATGCAAGTGCCAGTCCTTTTTCCCCGGCGATCATAAAACAGAGAAGGCCGCCCATGGTCATACCCTGGTTTGAGAGGCATGAACTTATAAT
>CAYTSF010000001.1:79622-85184 GCA_964440335.1 uncultured Leptospirales bacterium | reverse complement strand
TAACTTATTTCAGGGCATTAAAACTGTAATCTTTTAATGCGCATTATTACCATCACTGCAGGAACAATATATTCCTATTCCCTTTAATAATCGGATACCATGTGCTGTTTTATAACCCGACCGGGTAATTTTTTATCATAGACCTGTTGTTTTTCTTATTTTTTTAAACGAGGTACAGGAGCAGAGCCCCCGAAAAAAAGCACACTCATGGCAGAGATGATTCGATCATACAATGATAACAATTTAATTTTTTGCCTTAAAACTCAAAGCCGCCATGAACACACAACGTATTTATAAATTTCCGGCAAATGTATTGTCCGCCGACACTGCTGCCGATAATAGTTTCATGAAACTTACGAACTGCACCCGATGCAAAAACTACCTGCTCCATACCGGAGAAATTGTTATGTGCATGCACACAGAAGACCGAGTCATTGAGCGGATGCTGGGAAACAATCTCAGGAAAGAGGAGATCGTCAGGGGCTGCCCCCTTGACCCCCCGGTTGTGAAGCATTGATCATTCATTGTAAAATATTCTTCACCGGCTGAGATCATGTAGAACAATTTCCTGTTAACATATCAATTTTCAAAAATGACAGGCAGAAGTTCTTTGACGCACCTGGATGCAAATGTACAGAAAACCGCAATAAGCAAAAAATACAGACAGAGACAAGAGACCTCAGCCCCACCTGGTGATCGCCATCGTCATGATGAAAATCAAATTTACCTCAGTCCCCCATATCTGGTGCAGGTCTCCTCAGCATATAAAAATAACCACCTTGAATTCAGGCACCAAATCAGCAGGGCGGATATTTTTTACTTGACACGCGACAAAGGCAGTGGTGTATAACTGGCCGCATAATGGCAATAATTAAACTTAAACCACACATCAAGTCATTGCACGGCCGCATCGGGAATGTTGTCTACTACCATGTAAACGGATACCAGTATGCCCGCTCATACGCCATGCCACGCAATCCCCGGACAGAAGCGCAGCAGAGGAACCGCACAACCTTTGCAGAGGCAGTCAGGTTCTGGCAGCAGCTCTCTGTACCGGAAAAATCATGGTATAACCGCCGGGCCGCAGGGATGCCTTTAAGCGGTTACAATCTATTTATCTCAATGTATTTAAAGGGGCTGAACAACGGTAGAATACCCATTCAATGCCGGCAGATAAATTATCTATCAATACCCGCGCCCTGTCTCATTGCTGCCAACTCCGTACCTGCTTCTTCAGTACATGTTATCCCTGAAAATTCATTGTCGGGCAGGAAACAGGTGCTGAAAAAACCGCGAACCATGATGCTCTTTGCGGCATAAAACACAATTTTCACATTCAAAGTTAAATCTGCACGGTTTTATCTGGTTGACAATTCCCATTCTCTGTGTGAATTATTGCATTAGACTTGTTTCCTTTCTTGTTTTTTACCGGGTCTAAGGGGCGGAGCCCCTTAAAAAAAGCACCCTTCAGGCTTTCTGAAGGTATCAAACGCCAGTTTGGAAGCATGGCTATTATTTACTGGAGGTTTTCATGAAGGGTAAATTGTCAGCACTCTGTCTTGGTTTTATAATCATTGTTTCAGGCTGCTCATCCGCCGTGAGCAGGGCCGATGTTCCGGCCAATGTTAAAAATTTTCTGGGCGAAAAGATCCTTGCAATCATTATCGATGCAGACAGCTGCATGCCCTTCATGGTAAAACCCGAAAAAACAAAGGACACAAAAGTGAAATGCCTCCACGGTTTTCCTGTTACAAAAGAGGGCCCTGCACTTCCCGTTGATGAACTGAATAAACTGAAACGGATACTCCTGGATGAAAAGACCTACGATTTCAAATACGCGAAGAGGGCCTTCGTTTTCCCCGAATATGCCTTTGTATTTTCAAAGGGAAACGAAGAGGTAATCGTGTTCTTCGATTTTTACCGCAAAGAGGTGCTCTTAGTAAATGAAGGCAAAGAGCTTGTTGAGGATTTTGACAACGCCGAAAATGACGTGCGTGCCGTTATAGACAGGATATTTTAACAGAGGGATACAATGAGGACACTTCGCATTCTGTTTTTAAACATAATACTTCTTTTTGCAATGTACGGCTATGCCTTCCCGGCCACATTGCATGTCATCTTTGTCATCAACACCGAAGACAAGGGAATCGGCTGCGAGAACGACCTGAAAAACTGGGAAACTCTCCTGCCCGAAATCGAAAAGTATTCAGGCATGAAAATTGAAAAGCATTACCTGAAAGACAAAACCTGGAGCGACAAGGACGTAAACAAGACAATTGAGAAGATCAAGGTCGCGCCCGATGACGCAATCATCTTTTATTATTCAGGGCACGGGTTCAGGTTCCAGGACAACCAGAAGGACCAATGGCCCTACATGGCCCTGCAGGACAGCGTCATGAGCCTTTACGTGCTCTACTCCAACCTGCACAAGAAGAACGCCCGGCTCCTCATAGTGATAGCGGACTGCTGCAACAGCTACTGTCCCGGATCACCGCCAGAATTCGCGCAGAAAGGCAAGGTATCAGAGGAACTCATTGCAGAAAACTACAAAAACCTTTTCCTCAAGGCAAAGGGTACCATTATCGCATCGGGATGCATTCCGGGCCAGTACTCCTACGGCGGCGACCCCGACGGCGGCGCATACACCAGCACCCTCATCACCACCATAAAACTCTCGGTCAGGAACGAGGGCGCAACATGGAAACAGATATTTGAAGGATCCAACAAACCCCTTGTAGGCGGCAAACAGCAGCCCCAGTACCAGATGGACGTTGACCCCCTGAACTCTGTAATCAACTCCGACATCGCTGACAACAAGACCGACAATGCCGAAAGCTCGGACGCAGGCGGCGACGTATCCTTTGATGAACTGGAAGACCCGGGCTGGTGCTCCCAGGCCATGGAAACAAGGAACATATTCAACAACGCCATAGTTCTCCTCGAGGCTGAAAAATACCTGCCTGCGAATTCTAATGAATACAAAAAGCTCCTGGACTACACAGAGATGCAGTTCGGCTTCGCAAAGGACCAGTACAACGACGCGGAATCAGCTAAGTACTGGCAGTCCTGCATAGACCTTGTGAAATCATGCAGTAAAAAAGGCCTTTCAAATGAAAAGTACAGTGAAATAATGCAGTTCCTGAAAGATGAGCAGAAGCAGTGGCTCGATGTCATCAACCAGAAGGCATGCGTAAAAAAAGCCAAAAATAAAAGTAAATCCAAGAAGAAGTAATCTTCCACAATCCATAAAAAAAGTCCTTCACAGGGCTTTTTTTATGGATTACGCTGTGTCTGTAATGGCCTGACCGGGAATGCCCTTAACTAAAGCCTCATGCCAGCTGCCAGTTTCACCAGGTTCACCACCATCTTCATCTTTCCGGCCCTGTTGCTCAGTATTGACAGATACAGCATCTCTGTATTCATCGGGGGTTTTACTTTACCCTTTTTATGTTTAAGTTCAAGGGCCCGGCTTCTGCACCTGGTCACGCAGAGGCCGCAGCCTATGCACCTGTCCGGGTCAAGGCTCACTGTTTTTTTATCAACGCGCGTGATGGCATCCATCTGGCAGCGTTTAATGCATATGCCGCAGCCTGTACATCTGCCCGCATCAAGCTCCGCGTAGTAATTCGTGGCAAAGAGCTCTGCCGGCTTTTCGAATTTCTTCGCGCTTGTAAGAACACCGCAGCAGCATCCGCAGCAGAGGCATATGCAGAATGGCTGGAGCGAATTCGCAGGCTGAATGACAAGTCCCCGCTCCTCTGCCATGTCAAGGAGCGCCAGGCATTCATCTCTGCTTATGCCCCTTGCCCTCCCCCTGGCCTCGTACGAGGACTCACCGAAGGTAATGCATATCTCGAAATTATCCGTCTGCCTGCACATGTTCCCTGCAATCTTTTCACTCTGCTTGCATACGCAGTTTGCCACGTGGATCTTTTCACTGGTGTTCCGCACGTATTCCCGCATGTTATCGTATGTGTCAATCCTGTGCTCCGGCACTATTGCCTTCATATGGGGGCTTGTGCGGAGCTGCGGCAGCGACGCATGGAAGAACTCCTCCATGAAGCCTTCATCGTAGTACCTGTGGAGAATATCAACAAGTTCAGGTGTCAGGTCATCAACGTGAAACTCGAATATACCGATAGCCAGCATTGCCAGGCCGTATTTCCAGGGTTCCGCATCGCTCCTGCGGATGTTCCCCTTCATGAACATGGCCTCAAGGCACGTGGCGAGTTCCTCCCTCTCCAGGTGCCCGTACTCCTTTAAATACCTGCGGTGTATCCTGGATACAGTGTTTTTAACAAGGGACATGCAGAGCGCCACCCTCGCCTCAAGTGGCGCAAACAGATACCTGAGCAGTTCAATCTCAACTCCGGATTCTGTTGCGGGGAATCCAATGGGGAGCCTGTCAAGGTGACGCTGCAGGCCGCGGTAAAGTTCATTATCCAGAAGAGCACCTCTTTTTTCCATTTATAAAATGAATACCATAAAAAAATATCAGTATTTATTCCTTAACTTTTTTTTAAAGTAAAAAAGGCTATATAACCCCCGCCGCCGAAGGCGGCGGGGGTTATAAATTTCTTTTTTGCACTAAAATACATCTTAAGGAATTATTACTGAAATAATAGACTTGTTTCCTTGCTTGTTTTTACCGGGTCAAAGGGGCGGAGCCCCTTAAAAAAAGCCATCTTCAGGTTTTCTGAAGGCATCAAACACCAGTTTGAAACAAGTCTAATATTATTGTATGCATGTACAGCAATTTGTTACCATTAAGTCCCTGCCGGTCATGAAGGCCGTAAAAAATGACATGACATTAATCCCGTACGGATAAATTATTTGCGCCAGTATGTATAAATAATTATATATTGAGTATATCACAGTTGCCATAAGCCTATACCCGCAGCAGGCGGGTGCAAAACATATTATTATGTTTATGTCAGTTCTGTGAATGATATAAAGAATGCAACCGTTAAGAAGCCTGAACTTTATTTAAAACAGGGAATATACCATGCAGATTACCGGAACCCGGATTCATGTAATACAGTTAACCATCCTTGCATCTGTTACGGCCTGGTCTCTGGTCAGGCCGTACGATATGCTCACATGGACCATGGAGGCTGCGCCTGCAATTATCGTTGTTATAATACTTGCAGCCACATACAGAAAGTTCACCTTCACAGGTTTCATCTACTGGTGCGTGCTGGTCCACTGTATCATACTGCTCGTTGGCGCCCATTACACCTACGCCCGGGTGCCCCTCTTCGACTGGATCAGGGAATGGCTCTCCCTGTCACGCAACAACTATGACAAGGTGGGACACCTGGCCCAGGGGTTTTTCCCGGCCCTTGTTGTACGGGAACTCCTTCTCCGCACATCCCCATTAAAAAAAGGGAAATGGCTCTTCTTCCTGGTTGTCTGCGTATGCCTTGCTGCAAGCGCCTTTTATGAATTCATTGAATGGTGGGCTGGAGCTGCAATGGGTGGCTCTGCCGATGACTTCCTGGGCACACAGGGATACGCATGGGACACGCAGTCAGATATGTTCCTTGCAATGACAGGCGCCAT
>CAYTSF010000001.1:75985-79522 GCA_964440335.1 uncultured Leptospirales bacterium | reverse complement strand
GGAGGACCGGATGATTCTTGAATCGATGGATACAGTCCTTAATATTGCAAAATCAAAACCAGCCAGAAAGCTCGCAGTAGCAGCTGCTGCCGATGAACACGCACTTGATGCTGTTTGCGAGGCGGCATCTAACGGTATAGTGAAACCGATACTGTCCGGCGATGAAAAAAAAATAATTGATATAGCGGGGAGTATAGGTTTCGATCTTTCGGGGACCGAGATAATTCATGAACCAGACCCTGTTAAGGCTTCAACCATTGCTGTTTCACTTATACGTGACGGCAAGGCTGACATCCTCATGAAGGGACTCGTAGGTACTGCGGATTTCCTGAAGTGCGTCCTTGATAAAGACAGGGGCATCGGCAGGGGGGCCACCATGAGCCATGCCGCACTCCTGGAATCCCCGGACTATCACAAGCTGCTCTGCATAACAGACTGCGGGATGATCGTTCTCCCGGATTTCAAAGAAAAAGTCGAGATCATAAAAAATGCCGTGGAGATATACAAAAAGCTCAATGCCGACAAACCGAAGGTGGCGGTGCTCGCGGCTGTTGAGGTAATCAACGAGAAGATGGACCCCACCATACACGCAGCCATGCTTACAGCCATGAACAGGCGCGGGCAGATAAAGGGCTGCATCATTGACGGCCCACTTGCCTTCGACAACCTCATATCCAGAGACGCATGCATATACAAGGGGATCGAAACAGAGGTTGGCGGTGATACCGACATCGTCCTTTGCCCAAATATCGAAACAGGCAACACCCTGTACAAGGCGCTGACATTTCTCGGCAAGGCCACCACGGCCTCCATCATGCTCGGCGCCAGGGTGCCGGTCGTGCTCACATCAAGGTCAGACTCAAACAGGAGCAAACTCATGTCAATAGCACTGGCCGCGGCCATGGAATAAAGGAGGCAACATGCGAATACTTGCGATAAACCCCGGCTCAACATCAACAAAGATATCTGTCTTCGATGAACATGAAGATATATTCACAATAAACATTAAGCACTCCAGCGATGAACTGGGGGGATTTAACCGTATCATAGACCAGTACGAGTTCCGGAAAAAAATCATCCTGACAGAACTCGAGCAGGTGGGAATTAAACTGGACTCAATCGATGTCGTTGTCGGCAGGGGCGGACTGGTGAAGCCCATACCCGGCGGTGTCTACAGGATCAACGACGCCCTCATACGCGACCTGAAGGATGATAAAACAAGGAGCCATGCCAGCAACCTCGGAGGGGTCCTTGCAAGGGAGATAGCCGAAACCATTAAACCGGGAACAGACGCATTCATCGTTGACCCCGTAGTGGTGGATGAACTTGAACCGCTGGCCCGCTTCTCGGGCATGCCCGAAAACCCCAGGATCAGCATATTCCACGCGCTGAACCAGAAGGCCGTTGCCCGCAGGTACGCGCGCGAGCACCATGTAAAATATGAAGACCTTAACCTCATAGTGGTACACCTGGGTGGCGGCATAACTGTCGGCGCGCACAGAAATGGCCGCGTCATAGATGTGAACAACGGCCTTGACGGAGAGGGCCCCTACTCCCCCGAAAGGAGCGGAGGAGTTCCTGTCGGTGATCTCGTAAATCTCTGCTTTTCAGGAAAGTACACCCATGATGAAATGAAAAAGAAAATAACAGGCCAGGGGGGGCTGGTTGCGTACCTTGGCACGAACAGCGCATATGACGTGAGCCAGCGCGTGAAGGGTGGTGATGCCCAGGCTGAACTTGTGTACCGCGGCATGGCATACCAGGTTGCCAAGGATATCGGCGCCATGTCAGCAGTGCTTGAAGGTAAAGTCGACAGGATCATCATCACCGGCGGTGTGGCATACGATGATGTGTTCTGCGGCTGGATCGAGGAGAAAGTCCGGTTCATCGCCCCGGTTATTATCTATCCGGGCGAGGACGAGATGAAGGCCCTTGAGGAGGGGGTATATTTTGCGGTCAAGGGAGAATTCGAAATAAAGGAATACAGGTAGATACAGGGGGAGTTGACATCCCCCCTGCCCTGAATCAGCCCAGTATTTTTTCAAGAATAACACGTGTTATCATGTATGTGGGCTTTATCCCCTCCTCGCCAAGGCCGCCCGCCGAAAGGGTCTGGCCGCTTATAATGGGATTGTCAGAAGCATAGTAGGCATACCTCACCTTTATGTTCCCCGCGATATGACCCCTGATTACCGCGGCGTTTATAGCCCTGTGGTAATGTCCGCCCTCCATCTCAAGGCCTATGGCACGCCAGGTTGATTTCTGGAACTTCTCGAGCACATCCCTGTTCTGCAGCGATGTGCCCAGTACAGTTACAATTGGCCCCACGAACACAGGTATGGAGCCGTCAAAATCATCGGGCTTCAGGTCATTATCCACTATGTAGTTATGCGGGTTACCCTCGAACACATGGGCTGTTGCCAGCATGATGTCCCCCTTCTGCCCCGGAAGAATACCTGCCTTGCCCATTATTGATATGGACCTGATGCGGAACTGCCTGATCTCCTCACCGTGGAAGTGCGGGCTGAGGAGTTCATCCATCACCTCGTAGGCCTGGGCGCCGAAGGCATAGTCCATTACTATAAGTACGGGCAGGTCGGGTCCGACCTGTACAGGCTTTATTTTTATCCCCGGATGGAACGGGGTATCTCCGAAAGCTGCCATGTCGACGATCTGGCAGTCTATGGAAAAACCTGTCGTGTCAGGCACCTCGTGTAGGCCATGCTCCAGCGCGTATTTTTTTACCTCGGCCCCGTACTCCCTGCTGCGCGTTATAAACTCGTAGAGGTCCGGTTCGCTAATCCTCCCCTTTAACGCGCCATAGGCATAGAGCGCATTTAATACACTGTGCATGTTCGCGCTGATTACATGTACAGGCCTGTCATGAAAACCAAGCTCAAGGAGCCTTCTCTTCATTGATTCAGCCCATGCCCTGCCGAACTTGTGCCTTCCGATCATGTCCCGCAGAGATGGCGTGAAGTATATCATGAGCATACTGTCGCGGTTGCTGTTGTCATCCCTTGCGCGCCTGCCAAGGTTGTATATGATCTTAAAAAGTCCGTTGTTGCTCCTTTTATCCCTGCGCGACTCCTCCAGGTAAAGGTATGTGTCGCGTGTCTCCTGGAATGTGCGGCCCAGGATTATGCTCAGGTTCCACAGGGCCTTGTCAAGCTCCGCGCCGTGAAGCTCCCCCACCTTAACGTGGTGTTCAAGCGTAAGCCATTCGGATGTTGTGGTGCCGTCCTGGTCTGACATCTGGTTTTTTATCTTATGGGCCTCAATGTTGAGGAAGGTAAGGTGGGTCAGTATGTCGTATATCTCGCTCATCCCCTGGGTGATTATAAAGTTTATTTCATTTTCGCTTATGCGGTAGGAAACGCGCCTGCGCTTCAGGGGGATTATTTTTTCAAAGGCGGTATGTTCAAGCTGTTCCTCTGCCGTGAGTATTATACGCGAGCACTCCTCTATCCCGCGCGGGAGCCTGTCAAAAACATATTCCAGGCCTTTAAGCTCGATTATCCTGGGATCATTCATGGT
>CAYTSF010000001.1:44420-75885 GCA_964440335.1 uncultured Leptospirales bacterium | reverse complement strand
GCATGGTTACATTACATGTCAACCATAAACTTACAGGCCTACAGGAACCAGAAGAATGTGTTCTCTGACTTTCCGTTCCTGTCAACGTACTTGTACAGGCCTTTAAGTATGGTGAACTTGGTGAACCCCGTCTCCTCCTCTGTTTCATAGTCCCAGAGAATCCCCCACATGCTCCCCCTTGCATGGTACCTGCGTTCAGGTTTCTTGACCTCATTATATATTGTACCAAGGAGTATCATGCGCCTGTCCTCTCCTGCAGCGACATTTTCGTTCCTGTAATACAGGACACCGAGCAGTGCAAGGTCAAAGTCACCCGATTCCTGTTCGCTGAACAGGCTGAGCATGGGTGGAATAACAAGCCACCAGTCGGTGGTGCTTTCGCGCTGGTAATACCACAGGGGGATTATCCTGCTGTGAAAATAACCGTTCTCGTTGTCGAATCCCGCGAAACCAAGCAGCGCGTCAAAATCGTACCCGCCTGACTTGCCGTACTTCGTGTACTCAAAGAGAGCCCCCCATGCCATGCGCATCTCCCAGACTTCAGGCGAGATGTCCACCTCAACGGTTGAGAGAAGAAAATCGTAATTGTCAGTTTCACCGCTGCTGCTTTTGCTCCAGGTATGGTCATACAAAAGTAAAATGTCCTGGTGTGTATAACCGGGCGAGCTGTACCAGTATGTGCCCGCGATAAACTTTTTACTCCAGTCTTTACCGCTGCTGAAATATGAAAGAAAGAGTGGAAGCGTCAGGCTATTCTCCTCGCCGCCATGCCACATGAAGAATGGCAGAAACATCGCAGAGCCGCCAGTCTCAGCTCCGCTCTCCCAGTCGATTATGCCCAGGATGTTCCTGTACTTTACGTTGCCGGTTTTCGAAGCATAGAATAGCGGGAACACAAAGAGCCTGCTGTAATCTTTATCAGAGTAGCTGTCAATGATTCCCAGTACGTTAGTGTGTACAGCATCACCAGCTGTTGACGAGTAATAAAACGGAAGCACAAAGAAACGGCTGTAGTCCCTGCCTGTGCAGCGGTCTATTATGCCAAGAAGGTTCCAGTGGTCCATGTCGCCGTAAGTGCCGTGGTAAAAAAGTGGGATTATGGGCACAAGGAGCGATGACGATTCAAAGGACTCGCTGTTGTTCTTTACCGTGTATTCATTGTATATGTGGAACAGCGACACGGTTGTGAGGTCTGTCACCACGAGCCCGTTCTCCCCATTCTCCGTGGACTCTCCGTAGTAGTAAACCGGTATTACGGGAGCAAAGAACGTGTATTCACCCGCGTTTTCATTAACCGAGCTCTTCAGGTAATAGAGAGGGTTCAGGTGCTTCCTGTAGATGTTTTCGCCCTTGCTGTCATCAATGCTCATACTGTAATGCAGAAGAGATATTGACCTGGAGATGCTCTTCTCATCCTCTTTCCAGTCCGCGTACCAGAACACGGGGAAGACCCTGAAGCCGAAACTGTCGGGTGAATAGTGCCAGTTTACCAGAGGCCAGAGAATGGTCTTTTCCCTGTAGTTCTTCTGTGCATCGTATTCATCCCAGTAGAGGTTGATCAGGTAGCCGCGGGAAAATGATTCACTTTCGGTCTGGGACGCATAGAACGGGGCAAGTACAAAGTACCCCTCCTTTGTCTCTTCGGAGTAATATGACAGGTAGAACGGCAGGATCATATTCATCCTGTCCTGTGACGAATTGTCCCATGTAAACCATGCCAGGGGGAGTACCCTGAAGTGGTAACGCGTGTCCGCATGCTTGTATGCCATCCATCCGAACACAGCCTCCCATCCGAAAAAGTTATGTGAATCATCACGCGAGGTGCTTTTTTTGTCTATGGCAACTGTGCCCTCTCCCTTATCTTCTGTTTTACTGTCACCGATCTTTTCTTTACCTGTAACAGGTACGCGCCATGAAACCGAGAACATGTCGTAGAGCCATGAAACATCAGTGTCAAGGTACCAGTTCTCATCTTTCTTCTCCAGGCCCACAGCCAGGTCAGGGCTGAACGGGTTGGTGAATGTCTTGTACGCGATACCGGTCAGGTTTATGTGAAGCTTTGTGTATTTGTCCTCGTAGTTAAATATAACAGGGAGTATAAGGCTGCCTGTGCTTTCATGGTTCTTCCATGACCAGTATACGGGCAGGAAATACCTGAAGTATTCTGTAACAGGGAGTTCACCTGTCTCTTTTCCCTGTTCAGGAGTTCCGTATTTCTCATTGCTGTAATACAGCCATGCCCAGAAGGTCTCCTCTGATGGCGACCAGTTGTAGTAGTGGAACATCCCCCAGGAGAAACCGTTCTTTTCATCAGCACGGGCAGGCATCACGAAAAAAGGAAAGTACAACCTGTAGCCGTAGTCTTTGAATTCGTGAAAAATAAACGGGAAGAGCCAGAATGTCCGGAACGAACCGTCGGTATTCCTCTCCCAGTCAAGGAGCCATGCGATGTTCGTGTGGCTCCCTTCATTCCTGTCGGTGCTGGTGAAGTAGAGAGGTATTAGCGGGAAGAAAAAGTTCGAGTAGGTCTCCTCACCGGTTTTAGTATCGGTAACGCTCCTTGTCCCGAAGAGAGGTGTTATGACCTGGCTTGTTGTCTCCGGCCCTTTGCTCTCCCACCAGGCGAAGAATGGAAGCAGGTGACGGTATGAATAGTTGCCATCTTTGTCCTTCTCCTGGTAGTAGAGCCAGGCAACCATGTATATCTCATCGTTGACTGACCATTCATGGTAATGCAGAATACTCCATGAGTACCCGTAATCCCCGCTGCATTCATCCCTGAAGAAGAAGGGGATGTAGTACCTGTAACCGAAATCTTTGAACTGGTGAAAGACCAGCGGTGCAAGCCACAGGGACTTCATGCTGCTGTCAGGGTTCTTCTCCCAGTCAATGAGCCAGGCGATGTTCTTGTGATAGCCTTCGCTCCTGTCATAACTGGTGAAGAAGAGCGGTATTATTGGAAAGAAAAAGTTCGAGTAGGTCTCCTCCCCGGTCTTTGCATCATACACGTTTCGCTTTGCGAATAAGGGGGTAATGACCTGTTCCGTTTTTTCAGCATAGGTGTCCCTCCACACCGAAAAAAACGGCAGCAGGTGACAGTAGTAGTCGCCGTTGCTGTACTTGTTATAAATAAATTCAGGCGGCAGGATGTATGTGTATCCGTCATCCCCCCTGCCCCATAAAAACAGAGGCAGTATCCAGAACCTTTCCAGGGAATCCACACCGTTGCTATCGGTCGTCCAGGAATAATCAAAGAGCCAGAGGTAGTTCCTGTGCCCTCCCTGCCGGTCAACGATGTGAAAGGTCAGAGGGATTAAAGGGAACCACCTGTAGTACTCATAGGTCTCATCCTTTGTCCACTGGCTGTAGCTGAAAAACAGCGGGTTTATCCATACGGATTCACCCGAATCCTCAGAAAAAGCATTATTCATGTGAAACCATACTGGAAACACTACATCGTATGTCTCTTTCCATTTGCCGTTCTGGGGATTGGACCCGCCCCACCAGATAAAGGGGAACAGCAGGGTGCGGCCGTACTCGCTCTTGCTGTAATATGAACGGTAAAGGGGAAAGAGGATATATTTTGTGTACTCGTCGTTGTCCCTTTCAAGGTAAGTGAGGAGCGGAGGCAGAACGGTCATGGACCTGTTGTCTATCTTGCTGTCAAGTCCGTAATAAAACGGAAGGAACCTTGTGGATGTATACCTGGGGTAATCGGTGTACTTGAAGAGCCAGAATAACATGAACGAGTAGTGCCCCTCCCAGCTCTCCATCTCCATGAACAGGGCCTTGACAGGAAACTTCTCCTCCCTCTCGCTGCCGAAGATCTCATGCTCACCGGCATCCAGGTCATCCCATGAACGTGAAAATCCGCTGTTCCATGCAGATAAAAGTATACAAAGAGCAAGTATCAGCTTAACTGTTTTTTTCATGTATCCCCTGCCGGTTCATGTTATTCCATAAAACAAGTATAATAGTTCCATGGCATATTGTCAGTATATATCATTCATAAAATGGATTTACTCATAAATATATATTCTATTTCAGTGCAACACTTATTTTGAACAGCCGGGGCATTTTCCGGTGATTATCTGGAGCAACAGGACAACTCCGTGGTTTCGTCAGAATTATTTTTACTTGACTTAATACATGGAATGTTAATATAATTATATTTTAACTTTTCATCGGCCTGATTGTATTAATATCAGGCACTGACCGTTCAGGTTAAACCTTAAATTTAATATAATTCATAAAAGAGAAACGATGTCAAAATACTTTCACCTGTCAGAAGCAGCATCCCTTGCCATACACAGCCTTGAGATTATTGCGATTGAGGCTGACAAACTCCACACAGTTAAGGAACTCGCAACCAGGCTCAAAGCATCTGAGGCGCACCTTGCCAAGGTGATGCAGCGCCTTGTAAAAACAGGCCTTGTTGAATCGCACCGCGGACCAAGCGGCGGATTTGCACTGACCAAAAAACCCGAAGAGATAACCCTCTACAATGTTTTCAGCGCAATCGAGGGTGAAGAGCCTGACGAATGCTGCCCGCTGATGAAAGACGGGTGCTCATTCTCCCACTGTGTATTCAGCGGCATACTTCTCAAGTTCCAGAACGAATTTAAGAACTATATCATGAACCACACGCTCAACGATTTCATAAAAGTCGCACCCGAATGCCATAAATAAGGGCTCCGCATCAAAGTAACATCCATAAAAAACATTAAAGGCCATGTCATTACGACCGGGAATGTGTATATTTAAGTGAAAACTTTTTTAAAACCTGGAAACAATGAAAGATCACTATGATGTAATAATAATCGGATCAGGTCCTGCGGGCCTGGGTGCTGCATACCATCTTGCATCACAGCAAGGCCATAAAATCCTTCTCATTGAAAAATCAAAAATCAGTTCAGGGGGACTCAGGAACGACTGCAAGCAGAACTACACTTTTCCCGTTGGTTTCACCCAGGGACTATGGGAGGAACATGAGGCAGAAAGGCTCCTTGACGAAGTTGCCCTGCACCTTAACCCCGAGTATATACAGCAGCGCAACATAGAGACCTACATAAAGAGGGCCGAAAACCTTGGTGTCAGGCTCCTTAATATCCGCCAGGCCCACGTTGGCACAGACAGGTCAAAGCATCTCATCAACAGGCTGATTGTGGGCCTGGAGAAGTCCGGAGTTGAGGTCATGCTTCAGACAGAGATGACAGGCATTGCCCCTGATGAGAAAAAAATTATTCTGGCTGATGGAAGCACCCGCAGCTACAGAAAACTTGTTATTGCACCTGGCAGGGCCGGCTACTCCTGGCTCCAGGGCATCATGCACCAGCTGGGGATACCATATTCCGACAACATAGTGGATGTGGGTGTGCGCCTGGAAACAAGGGAGGAGTATTACCCCATAGTGCGGGATTACTATGACCCGAAGTTTATATTCCCCATGCGCGTCCGCACATTCTGCACCAATTCAGGCTCAGCGCACATAGTAAAAGAGAAGTACGAAAAATACTATTCAGTGAACGGCCACGCCTACTCACCAGAGCACGAAGCCAACGGCCTTGTAAACTTCGCCATGCTCCGAACAATCACTCTCACAGACCCGGTAGTGAGCGGACACGAGTTCGCAGAGATCCTGGGGCAGATGGCAATGCAGCTTTCGGGCGGACAGCCCATGATGCAGCGCATAGGGGATTTCAGGCTTGGCCGCAGGTCAAGGCATGATACCTTCAACGACGACCTGTACGATTTCAGGCCGACCCTTAAAAACTGCACACCCGGCGATGTGAGCCTGGCCATGCCCTCAAAGATACTCAGGGACATCTGGAGGGCACTGAAAATGCTCGACACGATCATCCCCGGCATCATGCACCCCTCAACCATCATATACTACCCTGAGATCAAGACATACGCGATCAGGCCTGATTTTATTGACCGCTACTTCCAGGTCATGGATGGAATCTACATGATAGGTGACGGTGCGGGTACCAGCAGGGGTATAACAGGCGCCTGGGCATCGGGCATTCGTGCTGCCGGGGGTATACTGCTGTCGCTTAATTAAATGATTCGACCGGTAGTTTCCGGCAAAATGAAGTTCCGGTCAGGGATTCCTCTCCCCCTCCAGAATTCTCCTGATGATTGAACTGTCTGACCTGAGAATCCTCGCGCCGCGCGTGATCCTGCACAGGCTTATTCCAAGATCAGAGGCAATGGCCCTCTGCGGCATGCCGTCATAAAGCCTCTCCATGAGCTCCCACCTTATGACAATGTCCCGCTTTTCGTTATCTGTCAGGATCTCGTCAAGGAAAGAGGCCATGTCATCGGTATTTTTAATAGCAACCATAATCTCCGCGATGTCCCTTATCTGACGCATAAACCTACCCTGCGAAAAAAAATTCAATGCAGCCCACAGATACATGCATCAACTCCATGCGTAAAGCAATTTTTATGCGGCCCGTATCCGGCCCCATCAGATCCCATACCTCTCCATGTAGAGCTTCATGCTGAACTTGCGGCGCAGCCCGCTGCTGTTCATGTACCTCACCTTCCCGAAGACCGGCCTCTCTCCCCAGGGCCTGTCATGTTTGCCGAAACACCATGCGATACCCGCGTAGCTGTCGGGGTCATTACCGTCAAGGGCGTACCTGTTGTTAAGGTAAACCATGAAAGCGTAGGCATCTGCGGGGGATTCTGTCCATTCAATGATCTTCTTGCCCCAGTACATCCGCATGTAGTTGTGGATAATCCCGTCGCGCACAAGCTGGTTCTGCGCCGCGTTCCAGTAGATATCATGGGTCAGCGATTTTTCAAACTCATCCAGGGTGTAGATGTACTCCCTCCCCCTGCCAGCCCGGCTCATGAGCGAATCACGCGCCCATGAGGGAACGCAGGCAATGCTTCCGTGATTATCGTTGTACCGTACCAGGTTAAAGCCCAGTTCCCTGCGCACGATGAGCTCATCGAGAAAACTGGCTGCGCTCTCAGTCTCACCGGCAGATTCAAGCACAGACAGCGCGACCTCTACCGGTGAAACCTGGCCGAAATGCAGGTAGGGGCTGAGCATGGACGTTGCGTCAAGGTCAGGGTCATTCCTGTCCGTGGCGTAAGCGCCCAGTTTATGCTTCACAAAATCAGCCAGGAGTTTTTTCGCAGCCCTGTATCCTCCGCGCTTTCCATTTACCGGGCCCACAGAGGTGTCTGACACGGGCAGCATGTCATGGTCAGGCCGGGTCATAGTCGCAGCCTCGCTCAATTCAGGCAATTCCCGCTGGTGCCTGGGCTTCGGGTCAGGCAGGGAGTTCAGGTACAGGGGAAGGAGGCGCCCCAGTACAGGCCGGAGCGTCGCTGCGGAGTACTGTTCTTTCGCCGGAAGCGAGTTAAGGGGAACGGTCACGTTTGATTCAACTGCCAGCATGGCGCAACGGGCAGAAGCGGCTGCTTCATCTTCAAGCAGCCGTTCGTCTCTGAAGTAACCTGCATCAGTTATGATCGCGGCAGATGCGCCGCAGAACTTTTTAAGTCCAGTGAGCGGTTCATGGGGAATCATGTAAAAGGGGATTTTTTTCTTTGCAAGGGATTCATGAACATCCCGCAACCCTTCGAGCATGAAGGTGTTCTGCCTCATGGTACGGCCGGTGAATCCGCCTGCAAAAAAGAATACGGCCACCGGGAGTTTCATTGCACCTGCAAGATCAACTGCCAGGTTCAGTGAAGGATTCATGACCGACCTGTGGGCATTTTTCATCCAGTAAAGGATGAAGCTGCCGGGAATCACATCATGACCGTTAAGTGGCCGTATGCGCCCCGGTTCAACAGACGAGTGTAATGCAATATCCTGCACAAGGCCCGTGAGCAAAGCTTTACTCCTGCCCGATCAATGCCGCATAAAAGGCATAGCTAATTGACCATGGTCTCGGGCTGCCCGGTTGCATCAATAACCGTAAACCAGAACCTGCTCTGTGGATTGATCTTCCTCCTCTTCGAGATGGCAAGCTCGATAGGGACATGTGTATAATTGTTGTTCCACTGCCCGATGACAAGATCTGTCTTCCCTGCCATCCCTGCATGTACCGCGTACTGGCCCAGCTGCGCACAGTAGATTGAATCGTTGGGTACTGCCGGCGCGCTCCTGATCATGTAGCTCGGGTCAATATATTTCAGCGTTAACTCGATCTTTCTCTCTTTAAAGTATGCCTCTATCTTCTCCTTCAGGAACACGCCGATGTCCTTGAGCTTTGTGTTTCCGGATGCGTCCTTATCTGTATTCACGCTTTCCTTTAAAATCAGGTCCTGGCCCGCACCCTCTGCAACGCAGATGACAGCATGCTGTCTGCACGCCAGCCTCTTCTCAAGGTGCCTGAGGAGTCCGTTCTCACCATCAAGTTCAAAGGGGACCTCAGGTACAAGCACATAGTTCACATCATTCATGGCCAGCGCCGCGTTCGCTGCAATGAACCCGGAATCGCGGCCCATGAGCTTAACCAGCCCGATACCGTTGAAAGCCCCCTTGGCCTCAACATGGGCCGAACTGATCGCATCAACAGCCATGGAAAAAGCAGTTTCAAATCCGAAAGACCTTTGTATATGGCTGATGTCGTTATCTATGGTTTTGGGTACGCCAACAACCGCAAGGTCAAGGTTCCTCTCCCTGGCCATGAGCGCAATCTGGTGAGCCCCCTTTAATGTGCCGTCACCGCCAATAGTGTAGAGGATGTTAATCTTCAGCCGCTCAAGCGTGTCCACAAGGATATCCATATTGTCCGTGCCGCCGCGGGATGACCCCAGTATTGTACCGCCGTCCATATGGATTGCCTGGACTTCGTCGGGTGTGAGAGGAATAGGATCATAACCCTTTGCCGGGTTCAGTCCGTTATATCCGTACCTGATGCCCAGTATGTCCTTTGAACCATACCTGTACCATGACTCCATAACAACAGACCTTATCACAGAATTGAGCCCGGGACACAATCCGCCGCATGTGACAATGGCAGATCTTGTTGTTGCAGGATCAAAATGCAGGTATTCTCTTGGCCCGGCGAGCTCAAAAGTCTCGCTGAAATCAGACCTGGAGGGGTCATTGTTATCAATCATGACATTATAGATCATCCTCTTGTTGTCCCTGACAAAATTCATTTCGTTAATGTTGAACTTGTCAAGCAGCGGGGATTTAAGCTGTCTCCCTTCAAGGTTCTTTATAGTAAAGCTCATCAGGATTTTCCTCCATCAGCATTTTTTCATTAAGGACTTGAGGTCTATGTTCCATGCATCAGCCGCGTACACAAGTATGTCGATTTCATCAGCTGTGATGTTGCCATCCACCCTTGACATCTGGATGGTGTACCCGAGAATCTTTTTCAGATTCGTGCTCTCTTTTAAATCATCAATCCTCGATTCAAGATCGTCCATCGAAGTGATCTCGCTGTCAACCTCATTGAATACCTCTTCATAGTCATCCATACCTATTTCCAGGGCGATCTGGTTGAGCTTGCTGATCTCTTCTTCTGTGATAATCCCATCTGAATTTATAATATATTTACACAATCCTATGAGAACCTTTTTTTCGCTCCTGCTCAATGTTGCCGGCATATTAACCTCCACCTGTTATTCTACTGCTGAAATATAACAAATTTTCAGTGTTAATTCCTTAACTTTTTGTAGAATAAATTGATATAATAACCCAGCCGCGTTTGGCAGCGGGACAATTGAAAATATCATTATTAAACCAAAAAAATTTTTCCAGGAATAATTATCAGGCTTGTTGTAAAACTCCGTTTTGCGACGGTTGGTGCACTTCGATACGGGCTATGCCCTACTCAGTGACCTGGAACCATTGGCAGGATTGCCCATTTCGATGCTACTCAGTGCAGCCCTTGCAGGGCTTTTTTTCGGGGGCTTTGCCCCGGCCCCAGTTTAAAAAAATGAAAAAATCAGGACAGGTGACATGAGAAGCTAATATCAGGGGGAATGAATCGATCAGAAACAGAAGTAATAAAAAAAGCCCCTTGCGGGGCTGTTTTATCAGCTTATTGCAGTTCCGAAATACTGCACAGGCTCAATCCCGTAGACCTTCTGGAAGTCTTTCCTTACCGGACAGGCTTTGCATGTTGCCCACATGGCTGTCTGTGCTATTTTTTTTATTTTAGCATCGAGGTCCATGTAATGCATATACCCCTTCTGGTCGACCTGATAAGAAACAAAATTCAGTCTGCAATCTGCACACTTTTTCGTGTTTTCCTTTGCTCTCCAGTTTATAAAAGCCATTTACTTTTCCTCCACGTTTAATTTATTAAAAATCCCGACTAAAAAAGGAATTTTAGACAAAACAGTACATTTTGTACATAATTATCAAAGGTGATTGTGTAAAAAAAAATTGACCAGCCTTGCTGTGAAGTAGGCTCCCGCCATCATGAGGAAGGGCATCGACCCGAAAAAGACCGCCATTTCCATCCTGCTGACAACACTTGAATGAAGAACCTTCTTCCCGAAGAAATTTGTATGATAATTACTGGGGTCTTTCGCCCTCCTGTATATTCTTATAAAAATATTTATCTGAATAAGGACTGTTACACCCAGCACAATGCCTGACATTATCCATGTTAGAAACTTGAGGTCGACTTTTCTTGCCATCTCGGGTTTTAACATGATATAAACAATGCAGGCACCAGCCAGAATTATGTTACTCAGGGTGGTATTGATAAAGGTTTTTAAAGATCCCTCGCCTTTGTTCGTAACATATGTCACCAGTGAATAAATATGACCAAGGAATGAAACGAAGAAAGCTAGAAGTAGTCCGGATATTATCATTAAATTTCTTTCTATTTTTTATATAACACGCTTATGAATTAGTTACAATAAAACTAATTATTAGTTTAATTTAACTAATATCCATAGATTAAGTCAAGTAAAAATATGCCAAAAGCTGACAAAGGCGGGTTAAATTAAAAAAAAATTGAAACGAATATAAGATTACGACTGATTATTTGCGTCCAGTCTTGCTTTTAAATTAGCATATCCCTTTTTTGCTTCAATTTTAACATTTGTATTTGGGTCTTCCATTGCCTTTTTTAGCGCATTAAGCGCCACCTGGCTATTGTAACGGGTAAGTGTCTTAATAGTTTCAATTCTTACATCGTAGTACTTATCTTCAAGTTTATCAACGAGGATATTCAGTGATGACCTGTCACGGATCAAGCCTATGGATTTTATCGACTCTATACGGATATTCTTGTAGTCATCATAACACGCCTTGTGAAGAAGGGGCAGACCGCATTCCTTTTTCTGTTTTCCGATGTTTATGACAGTTGAAAGCCTGTTTGAAACGCTCTCATTCATGTTCTTCACCATAAGCATGAACGGGGCATCCTTCAGCGAATTCAATGCCTTATCGGTTCCAAGCTGTTTCAGTGAAGTCTCAGCAGCCCTTCTGACCTCTGGGCTTGAATCTGTCAGTGACCCGATGAGTTCATCAGTGCCAATGGGATTTCCCGTTCTGCCAAGGGCGGTAACAGCGTCCATGCGGATCCTTATGCTGGGGTGGTTAACGAATTCGAGCAGGTAAAAGGCCATAGTCTCAATCTTCATCTCGCCGATGGTCTTGATTGCTTCTCCCTGTACTGAGAGTTTTTTATCCTTCAGGGCCAGGGCCAGTATCTGTGTTACCTTGTCATTTTTCCATGAATAGAAATGCGGGAGAAGCCGCAGAACCTCTATCTGTTCAGCCAGCGAACCTGAACTGATAATCTCGAAAAGAATGTCAACAACACCGGTATCACCAAAGCGGGCAAACATCATTGCCGCCCGGTTTTTAACCCTGATGTTTTTGTCAGACAGAAGGGGCCTTATGCATTCACATGCGGCAGGGTCTTTTTCATGTATCTTGAAGAGTGCCATCATACTGTCAATCCTGACCTGGGCACTCCTGTGTTTCAGGAAAGAAACAAGTTTCTCTGTATCATTTGCAAGTACATATTTTTCAATGTTAGGCCTTAAAAACATAGCTGCCATCCTCTTAATTGGATTGCACTTGAAGTCCTTTTTCCGGACAGTCAGAATAAAAGTCCGCGTTGCAATAAAAATTGCTTGATTATGATCTGTTAATTTTAATAAACTATTTTATAAAATTTTCCCCGATTAGGCACGTCATAAAGGTCTGGAAAATTTTTTTTGAATATGAAATACAATAATATGCTTGATAGATAATGTCAAGTCACTAATTCAAAGTAACAATAATTATTATCATTAACATGAACCTGTATAGCACTGCTTTAACGGACATGATAATAAATGATTTGTATAATTCTTTAAAAAGTTGTAACCGAGGTATAGGATGACTCTCATCACTGAAATTAAACTGTACGATGCTGATACCCTTGAGTACGCGGGTTCAATGAAAGTAAATAAAGGTGAATGGCATTACGAAGGGGTTACCGATGAATTCCTTGTACAAATGACGACCGGGCTTCCATTAAAAGGTGCCCTTTCAAGCCTTATTACATTTAATATGGTATATGATGTGATTGAAACCGAGGTTGAGCACATATGACACATCCTGATGATTTCGATTTTGATCCGGTATCTGACGATTTCGATTCAAGTGACGATTTTTTTAATCTTGACGATACAGAGAGCAAGCCGGACCAGTCCGAAACACTCAGCGATGACCAGACAAGCTCATCATCAAAAAGGTCATCGGCTGATTTTGAGCCAGATATGGACCTCCTGCTAATATCCGCCCAGACACCAATGATTATTGAAGGGATGAAACTTATCTCCCTGCATGATTTTAAGTCAAAAAATACGGTAATATTCTCTGAAGCCATCAAGGGGATCGAGCTGTATATGAAAATCCTTGAGCGAAACCCCGAGAACTACCGCAAGGTTTCGGCAATGCTCTCATCTGACCCCGACTACAGGGACCTGATCAAGATCACATCAAACCTCTACAAAAACATTTTCACAGAGCTCCCTACAAACGATTCACAGAACCTGAAGGCTTTCGAACTTGTAAAGGACCACCTGGACGTAGCTTTACAGAAAAGCCTGATCTCATCATCTCTCATAAGCATAAAAAAATATTTTCTGCTCAGCGGTACACCCGATACTGAAAAGATCGATGCGGCCATACGGGAAAACCCGGATAAACTGAAATCAGAATTCGCAGGATACGGCAGGCATGTAAATATTGCCCGTGATCTTATTAAATCAGGCAACTGCGAAATCAACAAGGGCATGAAGGGTAAGGAGATGAATGTATTTATCGTCAAGGCAACACAGATGCTGATATATTATTACACCCATACCGGAGAAACACAATACGCCGCCTATTACAAACGACTGCACGATAATTTTAAAAAGTACTTCATAGTAAAATAAAATGAAAAAAATTCCAAATGAAAGAAGCTGGTACCTAATAGTAGCTGTCGCACTTGTGGCGTCATCGGCATTGATTTACTCAATACAGCTTATCTTTTTTCACAGGCCGGGGGAAACCTATTTTTACATGATGCAGGACCTGGCCTTTGTGCCGGTACAGGTATTGATCGTTACGATTGTCATTGACCGCATGTTAAAGTACCATGAAAAAAAACAGATCACCAAAAAAATCTACGTCGGTGTCGGGCTTTTCTTCAGCGAAACCGGCAACAACCTGCTGAAGCTGCTGATCGGGATAACAGAAAACAGGTCGGAGCTATCGTCCCTGCTCGACTTACAGTCACTCGAAAATAAAAAAAAATTTAAAGCAGCAGTTGATGCAATTAAAGACCTTGATATTTCTGTTAAACATGACACATCCGTGCTGCTTGAGATGAAAAGTTTCCTTGCCGACAACAAAAAATTTCTTGTGGACATGCTCGAAAATTCGAACCTCACCGAACACGACCAGTTCACCGACCTGCTCCTGGCCATATCGCACCTGGCTGACGAGCTGAGAATGCGTCCAGGATTCGAATCCTTGCCCCCTGCCGACATCAAGCACCTGTCAAACGATATGATAAGGGCCTACAAGCGGCTCATAGTGCAGTGGATATACTACATGATTCACATAAAAAACGATTATCCATTTCTCTATTCCCTGGCAGCAAGGTCAAATCCCTTCAAATCCGGAAGTTCAGTAATTATTTATGAAGGCTGAAAACTGTGTGACCGGGACTTCCAAATGCTGATAAAATGCAATAAAATAGTCAAGGAGCTATACTACAGGCTGGCAGCAAGCCTTATGGTGAAGGTTATCGCCGCAGGCTTTATTCTTCTCCTTACCCTGTCGTGGATTGTTTACTACGCAGAGAACAGTGCAATTGTCTACAAAAAAACAGATTCAGGTTTTGTAGAGGATGAATCCAGATCGAGCAATATACGCAGTTACGGCGATTCCATCTGGTGGGCTTTTGTTACATCGACGACAGTAGGTTATGGAGACAGGTACCCTGTTTCAACACCGGGCAGGGTCACTGCGGTACTGCTTATGTTTTTCGGCGTATCGCTGGTTGGTGTTGTTACAGGAAATATTGCATCGTTCCTGCTCGACAAACAGCTGAAGGAGGAGAGAGGTTTGAAATCCATCACTATGAAAAATCATTTTATTATATGCGGCTGGAAGCGCGACATGGCAAGGGTACTCAAGGATGTACTCCAGACCAACAGGAGATTCATATCCTCTGAACTTGTGCTGATTAACACGGCAGGCGCCGATGAGATAGAAATGATCAAGTCCGACCCGGAGCTTTCCGGCGTGCATTACATACATGGTGACTACATTGACGAGACAGTTTTAAAGAAAGCAAACATACTCCAGGCCAGGAAGGTGCTGGTACTGGCCGACAGGCTCATAAACGGTTCGGTACAGGAGGTCGATTCAAGAACGGTAATGTCTGTCATATCAATCAAAACCCTGTCAAAGACAATCTACACAACGGCTGAACTCCTGGACTCCAAGTTTGAACGGTATCTTGTCACTGCCAATTGCGATGAAATCGTACTTACATCGGATTACAACCGGTCACTGATCGCCCATGCCTCAACCGGAAGCGGAATATCCCATGTCATAAACGAGCTGCTGAATGTTGACACATCCGTGGGGATAAGCACGCTGACCGCACCACCGGAATTTATAGGTAAAAGATACGGTGAGCTTGCAGAGCATTACGACAAGAACCATGAAGCCATACTTATCGGGCTTCTCGAAAATACCGGAAACTTTCACCAGCGCAAGATGGAAGCCATACAGGAGGCGCAGAAGGCACCGGACATATCCACACTCGTAGACAAGCTGAAATCGGTCAAGGCCATGACCGCGAACAGACCGGTTATAAATCCGCCGCATGATTACATAATCGGTAAATACTGCAAGGTGATAATCATTGAAGGTAGAGGTTCATGATAAAAAAGAACAGTAAAAAAAAGTTTTCTGATACTGAAGTCGCTGAAAAACTCAAAGAGGTTTCTTTCTTCAAACACTATGCAGACAACAGTGAGGTAATACTGCATATTGCAGAACTATGTAATATACGATTTTTTAAAAAGGGTTCGACCATAATCAATGAAGGCGAGCAGGGTGATGAACTCTTCATCGTGCTTAAGGGAAAAATCGATATACTCAAGACCACACTCCAGAATGAAAAATACGTGGTAACAAGCCTCGATGCCGGCAGGGGCAGCGTTTACGTTGGAGAGATCGCCCTGATCGATCACGACAGAAGGTCTGCGACCGTAGAGGCAAAAACAGACTGCGAATGTATTGTCCTTAACAGGGACGCCTTCATTAAATTCGGCGACACCTATCCGGAGATCGGCCTGAACATAACAAGGGCCATAGCACGGCAGCTGAGCATACAACTTCGCAAGAGTAGCGGGGATGTTATCACGCTCTTCTCTGCACTTGTTGAAGAAATAGCATCCATCTGAAATCCATGCCATGACAAAACGCATCCTCATCATTACAGATTCCATATCCATGCCAAGACATGGAATTCCCTACGACAAGACATGGATCCATCATTTCAAAAAAGAATTCAGTGCCTGCGACGTCATAGACCGGCCTGTAAGGGCTGCCACAACAAACAGGCTTGTTCTTGAGGGCGGAGGAGGATTTGACCTGCTGGAGTTCTATCATCCCGATATTGTTATAATCCAGCTGGGACTCCAGGAATGCGCACCGAGGCTTTTTTCCAAAGATGGATTTGAACATTTCTTCATGCATAAAATTCTGCCGAAGCGTTACCTGAACCGGTACATAAACTTTGTAAAGAAACGAAGATCACGCATGCCGGAAAAAACCGAGATAGAACATTCAGTAACAGTGAACAATATCCGCAATTACCTTGAGAGATGCAAAAAGGCAGGGACACGCGTGGTCTATGTGAAGATCAGCAGGCCATGCGATTACTACCTCTCCAAAAGCCCGTACGTGGGGCAGAACATAGCCAGGTTCAACACCATGCTCGAAAGCTTTGCCGAAGAATACAGCATGCTCACCCTTGCGGACCCGATAAAAAATGAGCATGATATCAACACCCTTTTCGTAGACGAACTCCATGTGAATCCCGAAGGCCACATGATCTATTTCAGGGATATTTCTCTAATCATTAAACAGATGTTATAGCTATTTTTTTCTTTCGGGCAGCGGGCCGAAGTACTGGTAGAGGTGTGTCTTTATCTTGCCGTTGTAGAGTTTTCTGTTTTTGTCAGACTTCCTTCCGAAAAACTTTTCGAAGTCTTCCCTGGCCGTGAGAATAAAATAAGACCATGAATCAAGGCCTGAAAAAATCATTCCCATCTCTTTATAGATTCTCTCGACCTCGCGTTTTTCACTGATGCGTTCGCCATATGGGGGGTTGCATATGATGCAGCCAAACCGGCTCCTTGAGCTGAATTCAGCCAGGGGCTTTTTCTGAAAAATGATCGAGTCACCCACCCCGGCCTTCTCTGCATTCTGCACCGCGTACCTGAAAACATTTTTGTCCATATCTGATGCAAAAATTTCAGGCTTAATATTCTTAATGGCATCACGTGCCTCATCGCGGAGAGTGTTCCACATCCTGGCAGGAATATCTTTCCATGATTCGGCAGCGAACTCCCTGTTAAGGCCGGGCGCAATGTTCCGTGCGATCATTGCTGCCTCAACGGGTATTGTCCCTGATCCGCAGAAAGGATCGGCCAGTACACGTTCAGGCCTCCACCTGCTCAGGTACACCATTGCCGCTGCAAGCGTCTCCTTGATGGGAGCATCACCCTGCTGCAGCCTGTAGCCCCGCCTGTTAAGGCCGCTGCCTGATGTATCTATAGCCAGTATTGCATTATCGTTAAGGATTGAAATTTCGATCTTGTAGACCGGGCCGTCTTCAGGAAACTTTTCCCTTCTGTACTTCCGCTTCATGGACTCGATGATCGCCTTTTTAACAATGGACTGGCAGTCGGGCACGCTGTGGAGTTTTGACTTGACCGATCGTCCTACAACGTGCATCATTCCGTTTTCGGGAATAATATCCTCCCACCGGACAGACTTAGTGCCGTCAAAAAGTTCATCCCAGTCTGACGCCCTGAACTCTGATAGTTTAATGTATACCCTGTCGGCACAGCGAAGCCAGAGGTTTGTCCTTATGATTGATGCATAGTCACCGGAAAAGTTTACCCTGCCGTTCTCCGATGCGATATTATCAATGCCGAGCCTTCGCAGTTCGTCAGCTACAATTGATTCAAGCCCGAAGGCGGTTGTTGCAACCAGGTTAAATATGCTCATGACCGTTACAGTGAAATAATCCTGTTCATTTTCTCTCAGAGCAGGATTAAATCGTCCCTGTTTATTACCTCGTCAAAATATTTTATGCCAAGCAGGCCTTTTATTTCGGATGTTTTCTTTCCCTTTATCAGTTCAAGTTCATCGTCACTGTAGTTTACTATCCCGCGGGCAATGCACCTGCCCATAGCGTCAGTGACATCAACTATATCGCCCATCCCGAACCTGCCGTTAACAGAAGTAATACCTGTTGCAAGAAGGGACTTCTTGTTTTCTGTGATGGCATTTACAGCTCCATCGTCAATGATCAGCGCCCCTTTGCCTTTCCGCATGCTGATCCATTTCTTCCTGCTGTTGACCTTTACGCTCTCCCCCATGAACAGAGTGCCGGTCATTTCACAATTCAGTATCCGTTCAAGCACCATGGACTCGCTGCCATCGGCGATGATCATCATCCCGCCAAGGCGCATTACCATCTCTGCCGCATTGATCTTCGTCACCATGCCGCCGGTGCCATGCTCTGTCCCGGAACCGCCCGCCTTTGATCGTATATCGTCTGTTATTTTAGATACAAACCTGACCGGCTCAGGGTCTTTAAGGTCATCATAGAAACCGTCTATATCGCTGAGCAGTATGAGCAGGTCAGCATCCACAAGGCTGTATACATGGGCAGAGAGGGTGTCGTTGTCGCCGAATTTTATCTCTTTCACGACAACAGTATCGTTTTCATTTATTACCGGTATAACATCCATCTTTATCAGGGAATTCAGCGTGTTCCTTGCGTTAAGGAACCTGGTCCTGTGCCTCATGTCATCCTCTGTGAGCAGCACCTGCCCGACATTGCAGCCGTACCTTTTAAAACATTCCCTGTATTCGTTCATGAGTATCGCCTGGCCAACTGCAGCAAGCGCCTGCTTTTCAGGAATCGCGAGACTGGTGCGCTTCATCCCGAGCAGTCCGGCACCTGCAGAAATCGCACCCGACGTCACCACCACGACCTCATAGCCGGCCACCTTCAGCGCAGCTATCTGACTGGCAAAAACATCAATCTTTGATGACGTGATTTTATCATCAACCGTTATCGAAGACGTCCCGATCTTTACAATAATTCTTTTGACGTGTTTAAGACTGGATCTCCTCTCCACAATGCTTCTCCATGAGCTCCCGTATTTCTTTGAAGAGAATTTCAATCTTGTCATCAAGTATTACTGATATTGGAATCACTTTTTCAGAAAAAAGCGATTTCTTCTCCTCAAGTTCTTCGGGAGCAATAAGGTCTATCTTTGACAGGATTATCCTGCTTTCCCTGTCGAGCAGGCCAGGATTATATGTCATCAGTTCGTTCCTGAGCAGTTCGAGCGTATACAAAAGATCCTCGCCTGAGCAGTCTATAATATAAAAAATGCATTTAACACGCTCTATGTGCTGCAAAAACGAAAGCCCAAGGCCGTGGCCCATGTGCGCGCCCTCGATTATGCCGGGAATATCGGCCATCTTGTAAACTACTCCATCATCGTACTGTATGACCCCGAGGTTCGGGATCAGAGTAGTAAAAGGGTAATCTGCAATTTTAGGCGTCGCGTTCGTGATTGCGGCCAGGAGCGTTGATTTGCCTGCATTTGGCAGTCCAACAAGCCCTATGTCTGCAATGAGTTTCAGGTTAAGGACAATCTCAATTTCCTCTCCGGGCATGCCGGGCTGGGCAAAGCGCGGAGTCTGGTGGGTTGATGTTTTAAAGAACGCGTTACCCATTCCGCCGATTCCGCCTGAGGCTATCTTTACCGGAACATCCTCCTCGATCATGTCAGCGATGAGTTCATCCGTCTCAGCATTGTAGAGAACAGTTCCGGGCGGTACCTTTATTATCAGGTCCTCACCATCCTGGCCATGCCTGTTATCGCCCATACCATGTGTACCGTTTTTTGCGCTGTACACCCTGTCCTTATAAAAATGCGACAGGTTATAGAAACGCCTGTCCGCAACTACATAAACATCGCCCCCCTTGCCGCCATCGCCGCCATCGGGGCCTCCCTTGGGAATGTATTTCTCTCTCCTGAATGAAACCGATCCTGGGCCGCCATGTCCGGCCCTGACCCTGATATTTATTATGTCAGTAAATTTTGCCACTTAATACTCCTGAAAAAACAAATCGCGTATGTATCCATACGCGATCGATCGAACTTAATATAATCCGCTAAGATCAGGCTACTGGATAAACAGAAACCTTTTTTCTCTTTTTGTCGAGCCTTTCGAATGTTACGACGCCATCAATTGTTGCAAAGAGGGTATCATCCCCGCCCTTACCGACATTTTTTCCAGGGTGAATCTTTGTTCCCCTCTGCCTGACTATAATAGTTCCACCTGTAACAACCTCACCGCCGAAACGTTTAACGCCAAGCCTCTGGGAATGGGAATCTCTGCCGTTTCTTGATGATCCGCCACCTTTTTTATGTGCCATGACACTACTCCTTAACAAACTTCAAAATCAATTTCTACCCTGTCAGGGTATTCCTTCCTGATTTCGAGAATTCCGATCAGGAACGATTCTATAAGCAATTTAAGTTTCTCAACCTGTGCGCTGTCCCGTGAAGGGGATACAACTGCCGAGAGATAACCGTTTTTTACTTCTACATCCTGTGTTAAAACTGTAAGACGCTCGATACTCAGCACCAGCGTCTGGGAAAGTGCGGATACAGCCGAACAGACTATATCGTTTCCTCTAGTGCCGCTGCCGCCATGACCTGTAACCGTAATTTTTACCGGCCTGCCATCGATGAATTGTAATCCCTGTTTAACATCTACACTGCTTAACCGGATTACGATCAACCGTATATCAGCCTACAACAACATCATTTATTTTAATCTGGGAATATATAGCCCTGTGACCGATTGTACGCGTATAATTCTTTCTCTTCTTGAATTTAATTCCAAAGACCTTGTTACCCTTGACTTCACCAAGAAGTTCCGCCTGAATCTTAACATTTTTAAGATAAGGCTGGCCAACCTGTACTTCACCATTATTTGAATAAAGGATTACCTTGTCAAGCGTGAGGTTCTTGTCGGAATTTTTCAATCTATCAACATTAACAACAGCATCTTTTTCAATCTTGTACTGTTTCCCCGAAATTTCAACAATTGCGTACATTTAATTTACCCTTTAATACTTATTATAGAACAAAAAGGAGTTAACTCCCCTTATCTGGGCCCACAAGGAATCGAACCTTGGACCTACTGATTATGAGTCAGCCGCTCTAACCGACTGAGCTATGGGCCCTGCATAAATGCATTAGCCATATATCATGCATGAGTTTCCAATGTCAAGAAAATATTAAAAAAAGAATGAGACATAAAAAAATTATTCAGTTACAATGTCGGAATTGTAGGGATCATCCGAACCTTTAAATAGATTTTTTTTATTCATCTCCTCTGCGTCGCTGTATGCCTCAATTATACCCACGAAATGAATGATTAATGTGATAAAAAACAGAAAACCTGTAAGAAGCAGGTAATTCTTGTACTCCACTGACCCCCTGTCTGCGAGCATGGTCTTAATCATAAAAAAACCCGACACCGTATAACCCACTCCGGCAGCAAGGCAAAATGCAAGGCCTTTTGTATCATTGTTCAGATAGAAATGCCCACCGCCGGGCATAATTACCGAAAGCAGGCACACCAGCCGCGGGTTGACCTCATCCACATTCTTTTTTTCATCGATGTTTTTTTTATCATCATCTTTTTTTTGAGATGTGTCATTATCCTTCTTAGTCTCTTTTTTGTCGCCATTCTGCTTTTTTGTGGAATCATCTTTTTTCTGGCCTGTATCTTTCTTATCCTCCTTGACCGTATCTTCTTTTTTATCGGTTTTAATTTCGCCAAGGGTGATCGCGTCAAGGGCCGGCATCAGATAGAAGCTCGATGAAAAGACCAGGATAATGATGTAGGATATAATTTTTTTCATAATCTTCCGTTCAGGTTAAAAAAATGAAACCCTGTTTTTCCCTTCATGTTTTGAATGATATAAAGCCTTGTCTGCCCTTTCAATAAAATCCTGCTTGTTCCTGTCCAATGTCGTATCATACTGAGTTAGTCCTATTGATATAGTCACATGCAGGTCCTGGTTGTTGTAGGGCACCTCAAGATTTTCGATGTTCGTTCTGATCCTCTCCGCTACGATAAGTGCTTCGTTGATATCAGTTTTGGGGAGTATCACTGCGAACTCCTCGCCTCCATAACGGGCAGCCACGTCAATGAGCCTTACGTTGTCCTTGAAAACAGAGGCAACCATCCTGAGCACCTCATCGCCTGCCAGGTGGCCGTAATTATCGTTGAATCCCTTGAAATTGTCGATGTCGCCAATTATAAGCGAGAGCGGCCTGTCATACTTCTGCGCCCGCTTCATCTCATCCAGGAGTATGGTCTGAAAGTAGTGGTGGATCTTGAGCCTTGTCATCATATCGGTTGTGGCCATTTCGTATAACCTGGCATTGTTTATGGCAATACCTGCAAGCGACGCTATATTCATGATATATTCCATTTCGCTTTCGGTAAAATCCACGCTGTTGATCCTGTCGCCAAGGACAATGAGTCCGTTAACCTCCCCCTTGCTTTGCAGCGGCACTATAAGGTCCGGCTTCAGCAGCTTTATCATGTCCATGGAAGAATCATCGACTTTTTCTGTCAGTTCGGCATATGGATAGCACCTGCGGTTATTTTCAAGAAACCTGACCAGCTCAGAGTTAACCGGAACCGAGTAGTCAATGATATGGTCAAGCTCAAAGCCCTTGTAGTTGCGGTGAAGAGAAAACTTCTCGCCTCCCAGAGTCTTCATGAGAAAAATCCCTGCGTTAAGCAACTGCATCTGCCCCATACATGTGAGCAGAATAGAGTCTATGAGAATATTATAATCGAGTGTGGAATTAAGGCCTTTGCTGATCTCGATCAGCTGCCTCAGGTCATATATCTTTCTCTCATATTGCTCAATAAGAGGTGGGAAATCCATGTCCCTGTCTGTTTTTTCAATGGAATCCATATTCTCCCCTGCGCTGTGTTATATACATTGCATGAACATTATGCATGTATGAATCCATTATTTACAATATACTTCATTTCAGTATTTATTCCTAAAAAAAGCATTATGGTGCAATAATGATATGTTCAATTGCCCCGCCGCATCTGGTAGCAGGGAAATTGAAGCAATTTATTCTACTAAACAGTTAAGGAATTAACACTGACTTCATTTACAAAGTTGCGAATAATTTTTAATCCATTATCATGGCTTTTTTCAGGATGAAACTGCGTTGCAATGATATTTGATTTACCAACAACACAGGGGAACCTGACACCATAATCCGCAGACGCGATTTCCCATGATTCGTCCTCAAGTACGGGGTAGTAAGAATGAATGAAATAGAAATAGTTACAGTCGGGAATCCCATTAAAAAACCTCGATTCCCTTGTCCTGGAGACGCTGTTCCACCCCATATGCGGGACCTTGAGGTTTTTATCGCTGAACCGCACCACCCTTCCGGGAATAATGTCGAGCCCCGTGGAAAACCCGAACTCCTCGCTGCTTGTAAAGAGGAGCTGATAGCCCAGGCATATCCCCATAAAATAACCGCCTGAAGCGATATACTCTTTCAGTGGGCCGATCCACCCCGCCCTCTCAAGGTTCTCCATGGCCTGGATGAATGCGCCGTCTCCCGGGAGCACCACACCGCCCGCCCCTTTCAACAGGCCGGGGTCACCGCTGACCCTCACGTCACCGGTATATAATTCAAATGCCTTTGTCACGGAACGGAGGTTGCCCATTCCGTAGTCTATTACAACAATCATTATATGCAGCCTT
Source organism: uncultured Leptospirales bacterium (assembly GCA_964440335.1). GTDB lineage: Bacteria > Spirochaetota > UBA4802 > UBA4802 > UBA5550 > JAAYBQ01. The sequence continues at coordinate 52,306 of CAYTSF010000001.1, read as the reverse complement.
TGACAGAGGGGACTGCCCCTCCAATGGAATTATCTATTGAAAATGCGGCGTAAAGGGCGACTCCAAGGGATTTAAAAATTGCTTCGTGTATATGGTGCCTGTTATCGCCGTACCTGAGCTCAACGTGAAGGTTCATGCCTGCGTTATCACTGAACGACCTGAGAAACTCAACCGTGAGCTCCTCGTCATAATTCTTGATCCGCCCGCCGAGCTGCATCCCTGTATACCTGAAGTATGACCTTCCCGACAGGTCAACAACTGCCATAGCAAGAGAGTCATCCATGGGGACCATTGCATGCCCGAACCTGCGGATGCCCTCTTTTTTGCCAAGCGCCTGGCGGAAAGCCATGCCGAGGCATATCCCCACATCTTCAACCGTATGGTGGTCATCAACCTGCGTGTCACCTTTACATTTCAGGTTCATGAAAAACCTTCCGTGCCTCGACATCGAATTAAGCATGTGATCAAAAAAATCCACGCCCGAACTTATTACAGAATTCTGCACCCTGTCAAGGTCAAGCTCAAGCCTGATCTCTGTTTCATTAGTCTTTCTTTCAATCAATGAATAACGGGACATCAATTTACCGCCTGTTGCTTTTTTCATGAATGCCCGGCCGGACAAGATATGTTTATTTTCTGCATAAACAGGTTAAATGTAAAGAACTATTTAACAGGAATGTCAAGGAAAACAGGCCGCATGGCGCCTTTGTAAAAATTCAGGAAGCATAACCTGTTTTTTTCTATTGATGGGAATATGTTGGCAGTTGCAGTGAAGGTAAGCTGTTCCCTTGTTCCAGTTGCCATGTCCAGCCTGTAGATATTCATGCAGCCCTTCTCCGCTGAAGAAAAAATAATTGCACCGGCGGACCCGGTCACTGAACCTATTTTTGATACCGAGACATACAGCTCAATGTCGCTGCCGTCGGATGGATCGTACCGCATGATACTCCACCTGCCGCCCGATGAACTTACATAAATAATTGCCCCTGTTGATGAGACTGCGGGGCTCGAAAAAGTTGTTCCCGGAGCTGCCGACTTTATGATGCTGTAACTTTTCATGTCGAAATAAAGCAGGAAACATCCTGCTGCGGTTTTTGCCGCAAGATATGCGTTCTTCCCGGTACTATCGCTGCTTATGCCGCAGATCTGCACAAATGGCACAGTGACCCTCCACGAAAAGGCATTTGCCTGGGGATCATAATACGCCAGAACTGAATCCCCGCGACAGGTGCCCGACAGGAGATAACCGTTACCGGCCGGTGCAATTGACGTAAACATAGTACCATCCCTGCTGATGATCCGCGATGTTGATGCGCCTGATGCTGAATTCTTTTCGATCAGCATGAAACAGCCGTCAGCTTGTGCGATCAGGGCGATTGATTCCCGGGCGGGATTCCAGCACAGGCCATGTGCAGCATACTTTCCTGAAATATTTTCATCAAATAACGGCCCGTAGTTTTCAGAAACAGGGACAGCGATATAACCCATGAGGAAGCTGTTCAATCCTGAATTCAGTTCATCAACACCGGTTCCCGTCATGACCGTCATTGAAGCAAAAAAGTCCCCGTAAAAAGAGGAATCTTTAAGCCACCGGATTACTGCGTTCTTCCCGAATTTTTTTTCAGCATATAATATAAAGAACATAAATACGCTGTTGCCGACCTCATCAGATCCGGCATCTCTGAGATCAAACCCGCTCCTGTTCATGTTGACCACGCTGTCATTAAGAACCATGACAGCCCTTTCATCAATGCCACGGAGAAGGTATTCCCCGAGAACCGCGATAATGCGCTCCGGAAGTGAACTTCTGAAAAGACCTCTATCCAGGTCAAAACTCTTACAAAACAACCGGGTATAGACATCGTAAATTGACGCAAAAAGCCCGTCATAGCTACTCCCATACATGGAAACATCTATTATAATTGTGCAGGGGTCGATGCAGGACTTTATACGGTCAGAAATTGATGCCCCGCCTTCAGCTCCGGTTATGACCAGGCTGATCTTCTGCGGGGGAAGATACTCGAAGTAGTCCGCTATCCGGGCGAAACAGGACTCCGCTTCTGACGCGATCGAAATGGCAGCCCCGGTCAGTTCCGGTGGTGAAGTTACGACGAAGTGTTTTGTATTAAAACTGCCCGTGCCGGTTATCGATCCATAGGCCATGGATGAAAGCAGCAGTAATGCCGCTATAAGGAGATGTTTACGTTTCATTTTTTTACGAAAGATTACCAAGAAAATAGAGCGATTTTATTTCATCAGAGCTAACCCTTCCCTCGTTCAGGATGTCGAGTTTGTCACAGCTGATATCGATCAGCGTGGGCAGGGTATGGTTCTTGTTGAATTCATTGATTATGAGCAGGGAACAGATGTTCTTGTATCTTCTAACAATATCCCTGTCGTTGAAGATCATCTTTCTTATTGATGATCTTGCAGGCGTATAAAAAAGTGGCTCACCAACACCGTTAATAATATCAAGCACATATTTATGCCTGGGCATGCGCACAAAAAGGTTCGAATCATAATTGCAGGCCCTGTTTTTTAACTGCACGATTACCTCGCCGGGCCAGACCCTCTTTAAAAAATCATACGTGAATTTATCAACGTATGCAGTCTCTTCCAGCATCTTAAAGTTTGAAATTACAATCTCGAAATTATCGCCGTTATCGCCGGAGACAGTCTGTATTTCATTCGCAGTTCTTTTATTTTTTATTCCGATTATCCCGTAAATTGAATCAACGGGCATAACAAAAAGTTCGCCGGACCTTAATGTCCTGATAATTTCATCGATATAATTACCGGATATCGACCCATCCTTCTTCAGCTTTTTTACATCAAAGATTGAATGACAGACGCTACCTGCTTGCATCATCGCATAATCTCTCCCTGCAATAGTTAATTCCATTAAGAAGATTATGTATTACCCTGCCCGCCACGTTCTCCTGGCATATCTGGAAATGACTGTAATGCTGGTGAAGGCACTTGATGTTTCCTATCTCCCTGATGCCGCCAATACCCGCATTAAGTATCTTGTTGCTGAATTCAACAGAACTGATGTCACCAAAAGTCCTGGAGTAGAGATTCTTTCTCAAATAATAATAATGAGCATGTGAATTCTTCATCAAATCAACAAGGTTCCTGTCAGAGTTAATAAAATCTGTTATTTTCCTAATATAACCAAAAGATTCAAATTCGTGTATTTTTTTATTTAAAAAAGGACAGGTAAGCCAGAGCGGATTTGATACCGACATAAAATTAAGTTTTTTTGCACCGGTCAGTTCATCGATATCGTAGGGTTTAAGCAGTATTACAGCCGGATATCCATAAACGCATTTATATACGATGCCGGACATGTTAACCCTGTCAGAATTGAGCTGCCATTTAATTACGTTGAGATCATTCTGGTCAAAGTGGTTAAAAAGGGTTTCCATGCTGATTATCTGCCTCGTTTTTTCTCTTTGTGTAGTAGTACACTACAAGGACAATTGAAAAGATTATCCATATGATACGCAGGTGGCCAAGTTCAAGATCGAACTCACTTTTACCGGTTGAGGATTCCTGACGTTTAATTCCGGCATCATCAAAACGGATTATTCTGCCGCCGCCTGTAACATAACCTGAAGCAATAATATCGCTGTCAGAATATAATCCTTCAGAGTATCTGCCGATCTTTCCGGCAAGCTCCCGGTTGTCGTTTTCGAGTCTGCCGATTCTCTGCCTCAAAGAATCGTAATCCCTTCCAAGCTTCATCCTCTCCAGAAGCCCGCTCTCGCTGAACACAAAGATGTAGACGCTGAAAAGGATGAAAAAGAAGAGGATACTCTTGAACCTGTCAACTTTATCCAATATTGTAAAAAACCTCTCTGCCTTTATATACCGCCATTGAACCGAGTTCCTCCTCTATCCTGAGAAGCTGGTTGTACTTGGCAATCCTGTCTGTCCTTGATGCCGAACCTGTTTTGATCTGGCCGGTATTGAGCGCAACAACAAGGTCTGCGATGGTCGTGTCTTCGGTCTCGCCTGAACGGTGCGAAATAACAGCTGTGAAATTGGCCCTCTTTGCCATTTCTACAGCCTGGATAGTCTCAGTCAGTGTACCAATCTGGTTCAGCTTGATAAGGATGGAGTTACTTGACTGTTCCTTGATTCCCCTGGCCAGCCTTTTTGTGTTGGTTACGAAAAGGTCATCGCCGACGATCTGTAGCTTTGAACCGAGTTTTTTCGTCATAATCTTCCAGCTTTCCCAGTCATCCTCTGCAAGCCCGTCCTCTATTGATATTATCGGATATGCATTGATAAGTTTCTCATAAAAAGCGATCATCTCCTCCCCTGTACGCTCACTCTTGTCGCTCTTTGAGAATATGTACTTCTTTTTCTTTGTATCATAAAATTCACTTGCAGCAGGGTCAAGGGCTATCATGAGATCTTTACCCGCCTTAAACCCGGCTTTCTCCATGGCAGTTACTATGAGCTCCAGGGGCTCCTCGTTTGACTTGAGGCTTGGAGCAAATCCACCCTCATCCCCTACACTTGTCACACATCCCTTTTCCTTTAAAACGCTTTTCAGCGAATGGAATGTTTCAACTCCCATGCGCAGGCCCTCTTTGAATGTTGTTGCACCCACGGGCATTACCATGAACTCCTGGAAATCGACATTTGAATCCGCGTGTGATCCGCCGTTTAGTATATTCATCATGGGTACAGGCAGTTCGCAGGAGTTTACTCCGCCGATGTAACGATAAAGCGGCATGTCAAATGTAAGGGCCACGGCTTTGGCGCATGCAAGCGACACTCCAAGCAGAGCGTTCGCGCCAAGGTTCCCCTTGTTCTCTGTCCCGTCGAGTTTAATGAGCGTGGTATCGACTTCTATCTGGCTCATGGCATCCATGTCTATGAGCGCCTCTGCGATGATATCATTAACATTTGCTACGGCCTTGGACACACCCTTGCCAAGGTACCTCTTCTTGTCGCCGTCCCTGAGCTCAACAGCCTCATGCTCACCTGTTGACGCGCCTGACGGGACCGCAGCCCTGCCGATGGCACCGGATTCAAGCTCAACATCAACCTCTATTGTGGGATTTCCCCTTGAATCAATAATTTCTCTTGCGCGTACATCTGCTATGTATGTCATCACGTATCTCCTTTGTAATAATTTTATGTATAATTTACGGGGTCCGGGGAATTCCCCTTTAAGTAAGCCCCCGATTGGTTTCTGAGGGTACAGGACGCCGGTTTAATCAATTAACAATATAGCAACATTCACGGAGAAAAAAAAGTCTACGGTCAGGCGGAGCAGAAATTTTTATATCTCTCACGCGCCATTGTGTATATATCCTTCACCATTACCTGGGGATCGTTTATGTACCCCTTCAGCCTTGAAAAAATCATGCTTCTTACTGCTGTTATGTTAATGGCGGACGCGCCCAGCATCACGTTAATCTCCCTCTCCAGTGAACCATACGAGTCCTCTGAATACTCCATCCGCAGTCCGATTATGTTCTCCTGCATCTGCCTGTGCTCAAGTTCGATCTCGAGCAGCTCATCGCTCTTCTCCCTGACCCCGGAAAAAACAACCATCGAGGGAAGGCTCTCCTCAAAGTCATCGGACAGCAGCATATCAGTAAGCTCGCCGTTAAAATTAAAAAGCGGGAGCAGGGACTCCAGGGTTGAACCGTAAATAGTCGTTGTTGACCTGGCCATTATCCACCTGGGGGGATTGAATGCGATGGAATTATAAGTGGAGAAAGTGGTAGACCCCGCCTCCCCCCTGCCGACATAAATTATATCCTCGTTGCGGATGTCCATCTCCGCCATGTATTTTTCGATGGCAATGTTCCTCCTGTTCCCCGAAACGAAGCGCACGATGTCGCCTGTGTAAACCTCCCTGTTGCCGACCAGGGCCTTCTTATATTCGGTGGCAAGGATATTGGCGGCGGTGAGGCCAAGCCTCTTCACATATTCTATTGAAATGTCATAGGGAATTGCGGTGAATATGAGCGGCGAGAGGTTCTTAATATGCCTGATAAAGTATTCCGCGCCGGGAAAAAGCCTGGCCTTTTTTCCGATCATCGATATTATCTCAACCGGTATATCCTTTAAAAGAAAGTCCGGGTAGTATACGGCAAGTTTAAAAAAAGATACGGGTATGTCGCTCTCCTCGGATATCTTGCGGTTATTTTTATCAAGGATTCCCTCGAGCTTCGCTATCTCCTGGTCAAGGAGCAGCGCGTCAATTAGGTTGTTGTAGTCGCCCACTTCGAGAAAATCCCCCATGCCGAGAAAAATTTTCTTAGGCTGGCGGAGCCGCTCCTGTATTGCTGCTATATAACCTTCCCGCTTCAGGACATGCCTTTCGAAGCCCTCTCCGGCACCATGGTTAATAACAAGTTCGTATGTCTTTTCATTTAAAGTCATAGTACTCCCTGTCTGAACTCCCCATGACTGTCATTCAATCACCGGTAAAATCATTGACACAAAGACCGGGGCCACGTAAGTGAATACAGTCAATCATGACGCTAAAATATCAATAAAAAACAGACAATATGAAAAAAAATCGATCAATTGCAGTCATAATAGTTTTAATTTTTATCGCTGTTTCATGCAGCAGGGAACAGATTAAGCCTTTAAATGTAAAGAGAAATTTTTCAGGCTCTCTCTGGATTGTAAGGAATGCCATCGCCACAGAAGACAAGGTCGATGACCTTCTTGAAATGATTGAAGGCTCTGATGTTAAAAACCTTTTTGTGCAGGTAAGGGGACGAGGCGATGCCTATTACAATTCAGGCATTGAACCTAAAGGCTTTGACGTGGAGAAGGATTTTGACCCGCTGAGCTACATAATAAGCAGAACAAGGAATACCGACATACGCATACACGCATGGGTAAACGTATCCTTTGTAATGAACGCGGCAGACTACCCCGGAAACCCGGAGCATATTCTGCGAAAGCACCCTGAATGGGTCACCTACGATTACAAAGGCCGCCCCATGACCGATTACAGCGTTAAAGAGCTTGAGGAAAACCTTGCAGAAGGGTTCTTCCTTGACCCGGCCATACCCGGTGTAAAGCAGTACACCTGCAGCGTGATACAGGACATCCTGGACCACTACGACGTTGACGGCATTCACCTTGATTATATCCGGTATCCCTACTCGGGCTACAACACTTACCACAAAAAGCTCATGAGCGATTTCGGCTATAATCCCATAGCAAGGGAGATCTTCGCAAAAAAATACGGCTTTGACCCGATCACCATAGACAGGGAAAAAGATTCAAAAAACAAGCAGCTGTTTGACCAGTTCCGCTCCGACCAGCTTACAGAGATCGTCAGCAGCATACACCGCATAGTGAAGCAGAAGGACCCTTCTATCACGGTATCGGCAGCGGTAATGCCCAGGTATGACATTGGCAGAAAAGTGTATTTTCAGGACTGGACATCGTGGCTCGACATGGGATACCTTGACCTTGTCTGCGTCATGAGTTATACGGGAAGCAGTAAAACCTACGCCGAGTACCTGGACTATGCTGTTAAAACAGGCAATATCAACCGGATATTCATGGGGATCATGGTAAAGGAGAAGACGAGCATGGATACAATCGCCGAGCAGGTAAAGGCATCGTATAACGCCGGCATGCGCGGTTACATTCTCTTCAGTTTTGAACATAACGGCGATTACATAGAAAGGATAAGTAAAATTATAGAATACAACCGGTATGTATTCATGCTCTACTGATCATGAATACATCCTGTCGATCTCTGCCCTGTACCGTTCAAGAACAGCGCTCTTTTTAATCTTCTGCGAGGGAGTGAGCATGCCGTTCTGCTCGGTGAACCTTTCATTGACTATGGCGTACTGCCTGATCCGCTCAAAGCTTTCAAGTTCACTGTT
>CAYTSF010000001.1:11969-44320 GCA_964440335.1 uncultured Leptospirales bacterium | reverse complement strand
GCGATGTTTTTGCCAACAGTAGTACATATGATCGACTTCTTTCTTTCAACAAGCTTGAAGTAACCGTAGTCATCCTGTATTACGATGTCTCCGGTTTTAAACCAGCCATCCTCTGTAAAGGACTCTGCAGTCTCGCCGGGTTTGTTAAGGTATTCGCTGAAAACGCCTGCATCGGAAATCTCCAGTTCGCCGTCTGAAGCGATCCTGCACTGCCCGCCGTTGGCATTTATTCCCACGAAGCCAGGCTTGCACGCTGTGAGTGGATTTACTATGCACGCGTTGAAACTCTCCGTTGAACCGTAACCCTCAACAACAGCAATACCCATGGCATAAAAAAACTTTAAAAGGTCCGGGGCGATACCCGCGCTTGCCGAATAGGAATACCTGAACCTGCTGCCGAAGAGTGACCTGACCCTTGAAAAAACACGGTCTGCGAACCTGTACTGGACACGCAGGGAAAAAGGCAGTTTTGATGCCAGGTTAAATTCAGGATGCATGTTGTAGCATCCCCTGTTGTCTTTTCTGTATTTGAGCGCTTTATATCCTGTGGCCAGAGCCATGTTGAAGAGCCTGCTTCGCAGTGGGTTCTGTTCCATTACATGCCTTAGCTGAATATATATCTTCTCGTAAAGCCTGGGCACGCAGTTTATCCATGTGGGATTGTATTTCTGCATATCCTCGAGCAGGGTGCCGGGTTTGTCCGCATAAGCAATGGACGCGCCGGAATATATTGAAATAAGCTGGCAGGACCCCCTGTCAAAAACATGCGAAAGCGGCAGAAAACACAGGGTCCGGTCCTTCTCGTTAATGCTCATGCCGTAACGCTCCCAGAACTCTTCTGCGCCGGCTATGCGTGAGGAAATATTAAAATGCTTCAGCACCACACCCTTGCCCGTACCGGTGGTCCCGGACGTATAGATAATGGTATACCAGTCATCAATGCTGACACTGTCCCTCAACTCAATGTACTTCAGGTAATTGTTGCTGCGCCATTCCGCGCCATCTGCAAGCATCTGCCTGAGCCCGGTAATCTTTCGTTCATCGCCCGCATACCCAGGGTCAAGAACAAAAATCCTCTCAAGCCTGGGCAAATCAACAAATTGCCTGATAATTTTATCTGCAACCAGTATATCGCCGGCGAAGAGGAACCTCGCCCCTGAATCAGTGAGTATGTAGCAGGCCTCCCTGGAAGAAAGTGTCGGGAAGATGGTTGCGCTCACCCCCCTGGCACAACAGATGGCCATATCAGCCTGGGTCCAGTATGGGCTGTTTTCGGACATAATACCTACCCTGTCACCGGGTTTGAAGCCGTAACTTAAAAGCGCGCATGCAATCAGCTCCACCCTGTCATGCATCTGTGACCAGGTAAACTTCCCTTTGTTATCATCGTCGTATAATGCAGGATTGAACAGCTGGGCATCCCGGTCAGGGAATTTTCTGCATGTCTCCTCGAAATGCCAGGAGACAGTCTTAAGCTCAGTATCTTTCCATCTCCATTTTTCAGGACCAGGCATGCAATCTCTCCGCGATTAATAAATTTGCTGCTTTTCTCATTAACTGAACCGGGCCGGGTACAAATCCCAAAAAACACCCGCAGGGGCTGCCTGCTCTATGGTCCGGAAGGCTCACGAACCATCACAAACGGGCGTTTTGCAACAAATCAAATATTGAAATGTTAAGTTTTAACATCCTGCAATTTAATACAATTATAATTTAAACAGATTTTTTTCCTGAATGAATATTTTTATGTGACAAACCATGAGAATTTATGTAAAAATTGGCTCTTCCACAGAATATCTTAAAAAAAATAATTTACAATTCAGAAAATAAAGATTATTAAATACTAATATCCAGCAGGAGCTTAGAATTATGAAAATTATCACAACCGACGAAAAAAAACTCTCCCTGACAAACGATGGAAACCTTGAACTCTTCTTTCTTGGCACGGGAAGCGCCTTTACCAAACGCCAGTACCAGACCAATGTCCTCATAATTAAGGGTAACGACCACCTGCTGATAGACTGCGGCACGAAATGCCCCCAGGCCATGTCCGAACTGGGGCTCCCCATAACAGAGGTTAAAAACTTCCTCATAACACACTCCCACGCTGACCATATCGGCGGGCTCGAGGAGGTATCACTGCTGGGCAGGTACATGACAAAGCGCAAACCGGTAATGGTAATCAACGAAACCTACCAGCACATACTATGGGACATGTCAATGCGCGGCGGCTGCGAGTATAACGAAGAGGAGGCCGGCGACATGCTCACCTTCAAGGACTTCTGGGACGTATTAAGGCCCCAGTGGCTTGCGGATTACACGCGCGAAACATTCGGATTAAAGGTTGGAAGCATAGACATTAAGATCATGCGCACAAAACATATACCGGACTCTTCATCAGACTGGCAGAGCTCATTCTGGAGCTGCGGCGTGATTATCGATGACAGGATATTCTTTACAAGTGATACAAGGTTCGATTACGACCTGGTGGATTATTACGAAAGCAAATTCAACTTTGAGACCATATTTCATGACTGCCAGTTTTTTACAGGTGGAGTTCACGCTTCCATCGAGGAGCTTAAAACACTCCCTGCGGAAACCAAAAAGAAGCTGCTCTTAACCCATTACGGTGACAACTGGGAGGATTTTGACCCCAGGATTCAGGAATACGGATTCCTTGGCAGGGCTGTACAGCACGTCTATTATTCGTTTGATAAGAAATAAACAAAAAAGGCTGTCAATTAGACAGCCTTTTTTAATCAGGTTCAGATGAATTATATTACCTTAACACCTATGGCACGCTGGCCTTTGTCGGAATCTTCAATCTGGAAATTTACTTTATCACCTTCGCGAAGACTTTTAAATCCCTCTCCTGCAACACCTGTATAATGGACGAAAATATCCCCTCCATCATCCTTGGAAATGAAGCCGAAACCTTTTTTTTCATTGAACCATTTAACCACACCAGTAGGCATAAGAAAAACTCCTTAAAAAATATTTCAGTTAAATATATTTATCATTCTTCCAAATCAGGTTAACCCGCAAATGGTTTTATCTGATAAACAATTGAAACTGGTTAATTTTATATACCAATGTTTTTTTTGTCAAAGTAAATTTTATAAACTTGGCATAAATCAGACGGGAAATTAATGAATAATCCCCGCATTCAGGGGAAAAAACACGGGGATTATATTTAAAAAGGAGGTCATATAAAAAATCTTAATTGTTTTATTATGTTAGTGCCATGCAAAAATTGTTACTTTTTTTTTCAACAATTATTCTCTTATTTTCCTTGAAAAAAAACATGCCGGCAGATTAAGGGTAGTTTATGATTCTTAATACAATCTGCTCCCATATTATATCATCCGATGATTTTAACCGGTTCATTACCGGGGCAACACCCCCCGTTTCCATAGAAGGTGTTTCCCCGTCTTCATACCCATTTATTATATCATCTGTTTTCACGGCACGCAACAGGCCCATGTTCGTTGTAACAGAAAGCATACAGAGGCTTGCCGAACTATACCTTGACCTGTCATCTGTTCTTGATGAACGCCTGCTGTATAAATTTCCCTCATGGGAGACCCTTCCATATGAGTTTATGTCGCCATCAGAGTCTATCGAAAGGGACAGGATTACTTCTATCTACAGGATAATATCAGGAGAACCGGGGATCACCCTGTGTACGGTTGATTCCCTGATGCGGAAGGTCCCTTCAAAGGATTTTTTCCTGAAAAAGGGCCTTGAGCTGCATACAGGTGAGGATTACCCCTTTGAGGACATAATAAATACCCTGGTACAGTACGGGTACACGCGCGAAGCGCGGGTTGATGCATTCGGACATTTTTCCGTCAAGGGGAGCATCATCGACGTGTTCCTGCCATCCATGGATAATCCCGTGAGGCTCGATTTTTTCGGCGACACTCTGGACTCCATAAGGGAATTCGACATCCTCTCGCAGCTTTCAGCCGGCAGGGAGACGCATTCAAACGTTACAGTTTACCCCAGGAGGGAAATTGTCCTCTTTAAAAAAGAGAGAGAGAAGCTGCGAAGTATACTCACAAAAAAACTCGGCTCTTCAGGTGAAATTCCCGAGCAGATGAGGGAATGGTTTGAATCAGGCACCCTGAGCGGTGAAAGTATCCCGGGCATAGAGGACTACTTTCATGAAATAATCGAATCATGCACAATTCTCGATTACCCCGACTACCAGTTTGATATTATACTTGCGGAATGGCCCGAACTCGCAGCCCGGAAAAACAAAACGGAAGCGAACTACCGGGAACTCTACGAGAAGAAAAAAAATATTGAGTATTCCCCTGAACCGGAAAAGCTCATAGACGCTACAGCCCTTGACCGGGCAGCCGCCTCTGCCGTGACACTCCAGACCTTCACTGCCAGCAGCGGTGCTGTGAACTTTTCCATGAAAAGCATACCGGGCTTCCAGGGCAGGATCAAAAACGTCCGGGAGGAGATCGCATCGCGCCTGGACCAGGGCTGGAAGATTATAATGACGACCTCCTTCGAGGGTCAGGCGCGCAGGCTTGGCGACCTGTTCTCGGAGTTCAATCCCGATACAGAATTTGAATCGTATAACAGCGCCTCGCAGTTTAACATCGTCCTTTCACCACTGAGCAGCGGAGTTGACCTTGGGTTAATAAAAACGCTTGTTCTCACTGACCATGAGATATTCGGCAAGAGCTACAGGAAGAAAAAGCATTTCAAGGGTAAATCATCGCGCCCCATAGACTCATTCCTTGACCTGCGGCCGGGCGACTACATTGTTCACATCAACCACGGCATCGGCATATTCAAAAACATAGAGCGCATGTCAGCAGGCGGTGTCGAGAGGGACTTCCTGCTCATCCAGTACGCCGACGAGGACAGGCTCTACGTTTCGCTGGACCAGATCAGCCTTGTGCAGAAATACATAGGCATGGACGGCAAACAGCCCAGGATCGATTCCCTGGGAAAAAAATCGGCATGGAACCGCATCAAGCAGAAGGTGCGCGAATCCGTTGAGGAGATAGCAAAGGAACTGATAAAAATCTATTCACAGAGGAATGCCCTCAAGGGGTTCCGCTTCCCTCCCGACACACAGTGGCAGGAGGAATTTGAATCGCTCTTTGAATACGAAGAGACGCCGGACCAGCTTACCGCCATTGAGGACGTTAAGGACGACATGGAGTCTGAGAAGCCCATGGACAGGCTCATATGCGGCGACGTGGGCTTCGGGAAGACCGAGGTTGCAATCAGGGCAGCGTTCAAGTCTGTCATGGCTGGAAAACAGGTCGCGCTCCTTGTCCCCACCACCGTACTTGCCATGCAGCACTTCGGCACATTTAAAAAAAGGTTCGCAGAATACCCTGTGAGCGTCGAGATGATGTCCAGGTTCAGGACAAAGGGGGAGATAGTAAAAATCAAAGAGAGGCTTGCGGCCGGTTCGCTTGACATTGTGATCGGCACTCATGCCCTCCTGGCCCAGGACATCAGTATAAAGAACCTGGGGCTGCTCATCATTGACGAGGAGCAGAGGTTCGGGGTCAAACACAAGGAGCAGCTCAAGAGGTTCAGGACACTGGTCGATGTGCTCACGCTCTCCGCAACCCCCATACCGCGCACCCTGCACATCTCCATGGCAGGCATACGCGACCTTTCCATAATCGCCACACCTCCTGAGAACAGGCAATCCATAGAAACCTATGTGCTGGAGGAGAACCCTGACATACTTCGCGAGGCCATACTCGGCGAAATCAAGCGCAACGGGCAGGTATTCTACGTGTATAACAGAGTGCAGACGATCGAGGTGCAGAAGATAATGCTCGAAAAACTTGTGCCCGAAGCGACCTTCTGTGTCGCACACGGCCAGATGCATGAACACGAACTTGAAGACATTATGATCTCGTTCATCGAAGGGAAATTCGACGTTCTAATAAGCACTACCATCATCGAGTCAGGCCTTGACATGCCCAATGTTAACACGATCATCATAAACAGGGCTGACACCTTCGGCCTGTCACAGCTCTACCAGCTGAAGGGCCGCGTGGGCAGGTCAATAGTCCAGGCCTACGCCTACCTCTTCTACCCCAGGCACATGTCGCTCACCGAGGAGGCACAGAAGAGGCTCAGGGTTATCTCTGAATATTCCGAACTGGGCAGCGGTTTTAAAATTGCCATGAAAGACCTTGAAATAAGGGGAGCGGGAAACATCCTGGGACATGAACAGTCGGGCAACATCATGGATGTGGGATTTGACCTCTATTGCCAGATGCTCGAGGAGGAGGTCAGGATGCTTAAAGGTGACGAGGTGAAGCCATACTTCCGCACATCCCTCTTCCTTAAAACTGACTTTTTCATACCGGACACATACATTGGTGATGACAAGCAGAAGATCGAATTCTACAAGCGGTTTGAGTCCTGCGAGACGGCAGAAGAGGTCGACACCCTTGAAGCTGAACTCATAGACAGGTTCGGCACACCTCCGCCAGAGGTAAACATACTTGTTGAACTGGAACGCATAAGGGCGCTTGCCTCTTCACTACTCATTGACGAGATACTCGAAGAGAACAGAAAGATAAATATACGGATCTCTGCCGGTTGCGTAATCCCCAGGGACAGACTTGCGAAATCAATTGCAGCGGATAAACGCTTTTCGCCTGATCCGAAAGACCCTGAAATACTCATTTTCAGGCATGAAGAAAAACCGGTAGAAAAAAAGTTAATGGACCTAAAAAAATGGTTGCAACAATTCATTATGACGAACTGATAATAGCACACATATCCAGAATCCGCTTCTGTGAATGAAAAAAATACTCAAATAACGTAATATAAAAGGATAAATAAATGAAAATCAGGTTATCAGCTATTTTCGCACTACTACTCGCAATAGTATTCGGGTATATCTCATGCGATAATCCCTTTTCACGGGAATGGGCTGCAAAAATCGGCAATGATGTAATTTCAATTAAGGATTTCAACAGGTTCTATTATACACAGAATAAAATACTCTTCAGTGTTGAAACAAATGAAGAGATTGACAAGCTCGCCATGGACCCCAGCGGCCAGATGAACCAGTACCTGAACAAGCAGAGCTTTCTTGAAGCACTAATCAACCAGAAGGTAGTGTTCGACGCTGCAATGGATGACAAATCCATAGATCAGGATGAGCTTAAAACGATTATTGAACTGGGCAAATATACAACTGTGATTCAGTACTACATCATGAAAAAACTTAAAAACAAAATAACAGTAACAGAAGAAGAGGTTGAACAGTTCTACAACAAGAACAAGGACAAACTGTCAAAATACACTGCAAATGAAGCTGTAGCACTCTGCAGAAGGAACCTTGAACAGAACAAACTCCAGATGGAAACCATGAGATTTATCGAAGAACTCAAACAGAAGGCCGGGGTTAACAGGGACGGATTCAAGGACTACATGTCAAAAGCAGGAAAATAGCACTACTGAAGACACCAGATAAAATATATTTTTAGTATTTACTGTAATCAGCAATGAAAACCTCCGCACAGGAGGTTTTCATGATTTAAGGCATCTTTGCCATTCCGGTACTGAAAATGGCCGGGGATAGGTATTTTAAAACAGACTCGTAATTAAAAAAGCAGCGTAAACCATTTTTATTACATTTATCTTTTTCAGTTTTGAATATTTTATCCGAAATTATATTTATGGAATTAAATCAGCAATAATTCCCGGATTTATTAATAGTATAAAAAACTCAATTCACCTGCCGGCTGAGGCGGATTTTATAATTTTTCAGTGTTAATTCTTAAATTTTTTGTAGAAAAATTACTCTATTTATGCCACAGGAGGGGGTGGCAAAACTGAAAATATCATTATTATATTATAAAATATTTTCAGGAATAATTTTACAGTTATATCTTAAGGGTAGTTCTAATAACTCAATTTTTACAGGGTCAAAGGGGCGGTAGCCCCTTTAAAAGCCCCGCAGGGCTCCCTGCGGTTTTAAAAACGGAGTTTTTGGAACCGCCCTTAACATTTTTAAAGTAAATAAAGGTCTATTACTCCTGCCGCAGAAGACGGAGGGAGTATATAAATTTCTTTTTTACACAAAATTATATGTTAATGAATTAACATCGGAATTAGATTGAAAAAGCTTTTTATTTAAGGTATAATAAATAAAATATTGACTTAATAGTATTTTATAAAAGAATATTAAAAAATTATTGATGGGGTAATTCAATGTTAGTTAACCAATACATCAAACGCGCGGTCATTTTAGCCTTGTCGCTTTCTCTGGCACTTGTATCATGCAGTGCAAAAAAAGGATTACTGTACTCAAAAAACAAAATATCACCAAATGCAAAGATAGCAGTTATTATTGATTCCCCGAACAATATTAAAAATGTTGTCCTTGTAACTTTCCTGAAGAAGGGATTCAATGTTAAGGCATTCAATGCTGCCGACCTTTACACGATGAAAGATGTTTATGACATCTCCGACCTTAAAAAAATATCATACAACATCACGGATGACAATGTTTCAACTGTCGAAAAAACATACGACAATATATACAAACTCCATGTTTATAACTTTGAGCTTAGTAAGGCTGAATTCCTGAAACAGATAAAAACCGAGTGGGACGTGGAATACATCGTGCTCCTTGACCTGAAGGAATGGGAAAAGGTCAGCTGGGCCAGGGTAATCAACCTCAAGACTTTCGAAATCGATTTTATCGAGAATTATCCTACAGGCTATACTGATAATATCGAAACAATCACAGAGCATTTCATAGCAAGCATTACAGGCAAGTAAGCCGCAGATGAAAAGGTACCTGTATATAATCATAACAACGCTGCTTGTCTTTTCAGGCGGCAGCGCAGTATATGCAGATGCTAAAGTGGCGTTCGGTTATTTTATTAACGAATCAGATAACGAAAGCTTTGATTACCTTGAGAATATGCTGCCCAATTCATTCGCCAGCGCCCTGAAAAACCGTTACAAGATAAAAGCTAGGGGTCCCGCGAAAATAAAGCTCACCAACATAAAAGAGGGGGAAGAGACCGATTTCGAAAGCGAAATTATCAAACCTTCCGATCTTCCGGTTATCACGAACTCGGTCAAGGCTGAATATTTTATTTACGGTTCTTTTCTTCCCCAGGAGAACAACCGCATCAGGCTCAGGGTATCGATCTACAAATTAGGCACGGATCTTGTCTTTACTTTTGAAGATACGGGCCAGCTTGAAACCGAGTTGTTCAGGTTTGTAGACAGGATCGCTCTCCAGATAAGGAATTTTATTGATAAACCCATGGCCTTCAAGGCGGATATCGTAAAAGAAAAATCCAAGGTGGCAATTCTTTCCAACCTGGAGGGGACTGAACTGAACGAGCTCTATAACGAGTTTTTAACTTCAGGATATAAGCTTTCCATGATGCAGGGCAATGAACTCTATTCCTGCCTGACGGATGAAAGCATTGCAAGGTTCTTCCAGATACAGACAAAAAACGCATCATACGACTACATTTACGACATGAGCCTCATTGAACTGCTCCACGGAACATGGTCGGGAAAACAATACTACAAAGAGATCATGATAGAAAGGGACCTGCTGAAAAAATACGAAGCCAGGTATATCGAACAGGTTTCCATCGTTATTGAAAAACTCAGGAAATCAGATCCGGAACTGGATTATATAATAATTGTGGGATTTGACGAATCGCGTGGAATGGCATGGTACAGGTGCATTGATGTTAAAAACAGCCGCCTGGTCAGTATCGAGTACGGGATAGAGGGCGAATCCATAAGTGAAATAATTAAAAAAGTAATCACAGGTATAACATCCCCGCTGGCAGCAAAAAACTAGTATTTTCTCTTCCTGAGAAGAAGTTCGGCCTGTTCAAACAATTTAAGATTCCGGCAGACCCTGACAAGGTCCTTTACAAGATCATCATCAGCAGCACCTGACCTGTAGGCTTTCATGAGATATTCATAGGCTGCGCGATCATTTTTCTTTTGTTCATAGACCAGTCCCAGGTAATAAAAAAGTTTCCGGGTATCTCCATAACGCTCCTTTTCCGCTTTTAAAAGCATGGCATAAGCTTCATCAACACGCCCGTATTTCAGTAGCGATACACCATAATAAAAGGAGGTGTCCACATAATCCCTGAGGATCTTCCTGTCATAATAATATATTACATCACCGTAATTTTTGGCGTTGTACAGTATTTTTATTACTTTTGCCGCTTCATAATCATTACTGTACCCCTTCTCCATCCCCGATGTATAGAGAGCAGCGCCTTCAAGCTCTCTTTTAAGCTTGATGAGACTCATTCCCGCGAGACGCCTTAGTTCATTGTCATCATAATAAACAATCAGGAGAGGTTCCGCGAAATCAGCAAGCTCTTCATATTTGCCTCGATTATAAAGTTCCCTGGCGTGAAACATATATCCGTTGTTCTCGCCGTAACGCAGGGAGTAATACTGCTTCATGTAGAACCTGTAGACCCTGGCATGAAAGATATAGGGAAGGACCAGGGTGCATGTTACTATTATGATAAAAACCAGAAATTTTTTCATGTCCCTCCAGCTCTTAATATCCTGTGTCATCATCAGTGTTAAATTTCATAAATACGACCGGAGCTTATGCAGATTTACACAATGAATCTAATGTCACATTTACCCGTCATAAAGTAAAGTTGGAAATTTTTTCATCACAAATTTCATACATCATTACGTTCAAGATACCCGGTGACCGTAAAGAAAAGACTTCTGACGGAACTCATCAAAATCACCCGGAGGATTATAATTTTCATGTCGAAGCAATCACGAAGCAATTACGGATTCAGGTCGAAGAAAGTGATACCTTAAAATAATACCTCCAGGTACTCTATACAGTTTAGCGATTTATTCATTATTTAATTCTTGAAATATAAAGCCCATGAAAATTACTTTACAAAAATAGAAAATTTCATTGTTAATGAATTATTTTAACAGAAGACATATTTCCAGACCAAGGAAAAACGTCTTATATACCGGCCTGAAGCTGACTATGCACTCCCAGGTATTTTCAGGAGAATACTTCAGTTTTTTAAAAAAACCCGGTATTTTTAAAAAAAATTTTCATTTTTAAAAGAATTAAACGTAATAAGATATAGGGACCATATGATGAAAATACTCAAAACTGCGATAGTTATTATGCTTGTTGCAATACCGGGCGTTAAATCCTACCCGGTTACCGGTGACGAGGCCCTGGCCAATTTCAGGAGCAGGATGAACAGCATAGGTAAAATGACCGGGATTATTTCATGGACATCAGCCAGCGGGGAAACATACACGGGCAGCTTTAAGTATATGCCCGGAAAAATATACGTGAAGTTCAGCTCACCATCGGGGCAGGTAATTGTAGCAAACGGCAGGAGCCTCTGGCTCTATTCCCCCGGCAGCAACATATGCGGTGTGCAGGACCTTGCAGGCGGCGGTTCTGGTGGAATTGCAGCCTTTACAACAGGTTATCTCGCCATAGTAACAGCCCAGGGAGGCGGCGGATACACAATCAAACTGAAGAATAATGACAAATCCTACAATGAAATAACGCTCAATCTTGACGCGTCGTATTTTCTAAAAAAAGCCGTTTTTAGATCAAAGGATGGAGGGTCTATCAGCTTCACGCTTTCAAACATCAATACGTCAGCCGCTGTCCTTCCCAATATTTTCAATTTTGACGTACCGGCAAGCGCGCAGGTTGTAAAAAATCCATTGAATATAAAATGAGATGAAACTTAAAAAACATATACTGCTGCTGATTTCGGCATTGTTCATCTGCTCAGGGCTCATGCCGCTCTACGCTCAGGATGACACAGCAAATACTGCTGAGGATACAGAAGAAATCACTTTCAATTATTGCTATGCAGGACCTGTTATATCCGCCGGATACATGAAAGCAACATACACCGACTGGTTTGACGACAGCACTCAGCAGAAAAGCTTTGCCGGGATGTCATACTCGGGCGGCGCAGTGATAGCTGTTTACGCCGATTATTTCTGCGGCGATTTCACCATAAAATATGTCTACAACCAGCTCGACTATACACTGTGTTATACAGAATTCGCGGTCACCGGAAAAATGCTTTTCTCCGTGGGCAGCATGGTCGACCTTGGAGGCGGCCTGGGCTTCTATTTTGAGACACCGCCAGCAAACATGGACTATAACGGCAGCTCGGGCATAACGATCCCATTTACCACTGTAATAAATATAACCAGGAACGAAACCAAACTTTTTTTTGACATCTATTTCGGTTACGGCAGTTTCGGCATTGGTGAAGACACATCCTCCATCTCGGCAGGCATCAATGCAGGGCTGATATTCAAAGTTGGCAGCATATAAAAACATAATCAGCAGGAATTCGATACTCCCTGCCCCGCTCTGCTCCTGGACCTTTTTTTCAACAGTCATCGCATACAAAGGCATTACTGCCGGATCATTACCCATGCTGTCAATTCTTCTTCTCCTCACGCTTGTTTTATCAGCTGCCGCCTTCAGCAGGTTCGGCTGCTACCTTGACAGCCTTTATAAAAAAACCGCTGCGCTGCTTGCCTTCACGCTGATCCTTGCTTTTATCTTTATGCATGTCCACATGCGGGCAGCTGCGGCAAAAGATACCAGCGGTATCCCCCTGAAGATATCGGGCTTTATTGCAGTCATAGACTCTGTTGAAAAAAAGCGTTACAACCTTGAACTAACCTTTATTACAGATATAAGTCCCGGTAAAAAAGCCAGGGGGCTGCTCACGTATACCGGCCGGTCAGGTATCAACCCGGGCAGCATAATTGCTGTTCATAAACAGATCGGCATAATTCTACCAGGCAGGAACAGCTACCTGGACTCGCTCCTCTCACAGGGATACAAATACAGGGGGGCTGTTGATGATACAGACATCTCGCCCGTGGCATTGTCTCCAGAAACATTCAGGTCAGACCTCAGAGAAAGGATAGAAAACAAAATCAATGCAACCTTCGGTTATCCCTCATCAGGGATGATAAATGCCGTATATTTCGGAGACACATCATTTATTGATAAAAAGACAATACTTGAGTTCAGGGACGCGGGTGTGCTGCATGTTCTTGCGGCATCGGGAATGAACATTGCGCTGGTAGCATCAATCCCTCTGCTGCTTATACCCGCAGGTCTGGGGAGGCGCAAACTGCTTGTATCATCAGTAATTCTTGCCGCCCTTTACCTGTACATTACAGACATGCCGGTCTCGCTCATCCGCGCGGCTGTCATGTATTTTTTCGCTGCTGCCGGATTGCTGTTATTCAGGGAGAGGAATCCTTTTAACGCGCTTTACCTTGCGGGGCTGTTCATCGCGCTGTTCATGCCCTGGGAGGTTTTCAATCCCGGTTTCCAGTTAAGTTTCGGAGCTACCGCCGGCATACTCCTTTTTTACCGCAGGTACTGCGAAGCGCTTGAAGGCCTGCCCGGTTTTCTGAAGAAATCCCTGGCCGTCACATTCTCTGCACAGGTATTTGCCTATCCGGTAATCTACATTCACATGAACCAGTTTAATACCATCGGCTTTGTGACAAATATTTTCATCATCCCCCTGATTACTCTGATCGCCCTGTTGTCACTGGCACTGCTTTTGCTGACTGTTATTATCCCGGCAGCGGTTATTCCCGGTGCGATAGCAGTAAACATGCTCTGTGATTTTGTCCTCCGGGCAAACAGTATTGCCTCATCCTTCAGAATGAACTTCTTCACCGCAGATACCCTGCTGATGCTCTTTGTTATGCTGATGCTTGCTGCCCCCCTGCTTGATTTCAGTATTATCAGGCGCATAAAGGCTTACCCTGTTTTCATAGCACTCATAGCAGCCACGGTCATACTGAAACATGCACAGGCTGAAGCCTTTTTGCCTGCCAGGACCGGGTTTTCATCAGGCGAGGCGAATATTTCATACATTCCATCTGAACAGAGGTTAATTCTGGGGAGGAATAATTCCGATAAGATAGATGGAGAGGTTATTGATTATATCAGAAAAAAAAATCCTGTCATAAAAATTGTTGAAATTGAAGGGACTTCATACCAGAATATTTTCATATGCAGGATGCTGCTGAACGATTTTGTCATCAGTGAATGTATCATTCACGATGTAAAGGAGCTTGATAAAAAATTTCTGGAACTACTGCGGATTCTCCAGAAGGAGAAAATAAAGGTCACCATAAAAGAGGACTGCCGCGGCTGATTAATCCATGCATCGCAGCCCTTTGATGCATGCGGTGCTGACTGGTTCCAGAACTTGCTGCGAGAGGAATACATAATGATTTACAAAATACAACATCTATATTACTATTAACATACACTTGAATGGACCGGGACAAATGGAACTACTCATTACTGAAACATCGGATACAACTGAAAAAATCCAGAAAGGCGACGATATAGTAATAAACTTCAAGTTTATTGACGAAGTCACTCTGCTGAAGGTTAACGCAATCCTCCTGAAAATACTTTCTGTCCAGGGAAATGTTTTTCTGCTCGAAACCCTCATTACCATAACACGGGAGATAATATTCAACGCATTCAAGGCAAACCTTAAAAGGATGTATTTTGAGCGTTCCGGGATAAGCATAACCGACACCGAAAAATACGACGAACTCATGACAAGTTTCAAGGATGATTTTCTCTACAACCTGGAGGAGATCAGGTCTGACATTTTGATACAGAACAAATACTACATCACAACAATATTTACAAGAAACGACAAAGAGATTCATTTTTCGGTATTTAACAATGTTACAATCCTGGAAGAGGAGTTTAAAAGGATAAAGTCCAGGATAGAGATGTCAAAAAATTTCCAGAACCTTGCGGACGCCTACAACGATGTATACGATTCAACAGAAGGCGCGGGCCTGGGCCTTGTTCTCATGATATTCCTGCTGAAAAATTCAGGAATAGGGGCTGACAACCTTGAGATAAAGCATAACGAATCAGGTGTTACTGTTTCAGTAACGATACCCAGGGAGCTGAAAGAGGAGGGAATTGTTTCATCGGTTAAGGAGAGGATCCTCAGTGACGTGGATTCACTCCCCACCTTCCCGGAGAACATCCTGGAGCTGCAGCGGCTATGCAATGAAAAGAAAGCGACCATCGATGAAATTTCCGAGAGGATCAGCCTGGACCCGGCGCTCACAGCAGACGTAATCAAACTCTCGAACTCCGCAGGATTTGTCCCCGGCAAAAAAATTGTCACGATCAAGGATGCAGTGAAAATCATCGGTCTCAAGAACGTCAACCTCATTCTGACTGCCAGCGCTACCAAAAAAATACTGGAAAACAAGTACAAGAAATTCGAGGTCATATGGGACCACTGCATAAAGGTCGCATACTATTCCCGCCAGATTGCCAAGATGGTTTCACTGAACAACATTGCGGATTCCGCCTTCATTGCCGGGCTTCTTCATGATATAGGCAAAATTGTACTTCTCTCGGCAGACGCCAATGTTGTTAACATAATATCCGATATTACGAAAAACAAACAGCTCCGTTCATCCTCCATTCTTGAAGAGATTTCCGTAGGGGTAAGCCATGCGGAGATTGGAGGGCTCATTGCCGCTAAATGGAACTTCCCGGAAGACCTTTCCAGCGCAATAAGGTACCACCACTCCCCGCTCAACGTGGAAAACGACAACCGGCAGCTGGCATATGTCATTTACACAGCGAACATGCTCCTTGGGATTGAAACCAACAAGTACAGCTACTACTACCTGGAATCCGATATTCTGAAATGGCTGAAGATCTCAACCCTTGAGGAGATCCAGGACTTCCATGAAAAGATAAAATCGCAATACCAGAACCACATATCGATTCCCGGTTAACCGCTGATGTCCAGGTACATTGTTTCAGAGGCGAAAAGCGGTGACAAGACCCTCTCGATAAAAAACTGTGAAAACGAACGCGAGCTGAGGATACATTCAGCCTATGACCCGGCAAAGGAGGCCGAAAGAAGCGTTGACGGCTTTTCGGCTGGCAGGGGTTCGGTTATTATCGTTTCGGGCATCGGCCTGGGTTACCACCTGGCAGCTTTAAAGAACCGCTTTAAGGGGATGCAGATCATCGCAGTGGAACAGGATCGGGAAATAACCGGGCTATGCAGGGAGATCAATCCAGTTACACTTGAGAATATCTTTATTGTTCATGATGAGAATGAACTGGCAGTCCTCCTGGACAACCTGCGTCTTTCAGGATTCAGGGGGGTTTCACATTATATCCACAGGCCCTCGTACCTGCTGAACCCGGATTTTTATGAAAGCATGATTTCACTGATCAGGCAGAATATCGCGTCAAGGATAAGCGACCTTCTCACACGGTTCGAGTTCGAGGAGAGATGGATCAGGAACATTTTCATGAACCTGCGCCATGTTGAGGGGGCAATACCCGTGCGGAACTTTTTCGGGAAATTCAAAGGATACCCTGGTCTGATAATCTCTGCAGGGCCATCGCTGCGGGGGAGCCTTGAATCAATAAGGGGTATCATGGACAGGGCTGTAACAGTCTGCGTGGATACCTCGTACAAGGTGCTTGAGAAGGCGGGTATATCCCCGCACTTTGTCATGACCCTGGACGCGCAGAAATACTCCCACAAACATTTCACAGGCATGCACAGCAGAGGTACACTCCTGGTTGCAGACATGGTTGCCTGCCCCTCTGTGCTGAACAACTTTGACGGGCGGATAGTCATAAGCTCAACATCGAAATACTACCAGGACATGAACGGCAACACTGTACGCGAGACAACTCCCGGAATGGACTGGATCGAAAGATACATTACCCCCACAGGCGATATCCAGTCAGGGGGCTCTGTGGCTACCAGCGCATTTGACCTGCTCCTGAACATGGGCTGCAACCCCATAATCCTCGTCGGCCAGGACCTGGCATATACCGGCCGTGAATACCACTGCAGCGGGACATACCACAACGATGACTGGCAGACGCAGACCGGCCGTTTCAAAGGCTACGATACCATCAACCAGAATGTCATTCGCAAACGCAGGATAAAATACGTCCCCTGTTACGGCGGGCGCGGACTTGTCATATCCGATTTCGTCTTTGACCTGTACAAGTCCTGGTTTGAGGATTCCGCAGCGAAGGTAAACGTAAAGGTGATAAATGCCACGATGGGCGGTTCAATGATTAAAAACACCATTGAGTCAACGATCGAAGGGGCCGTTTCGGGCGGCACCGGCAGGGTCACTCCTTCCTCGGTAATCAGCAGCGTTACATCAAAGGGTGGGGCCACATCGCTTGAAAGCCTGAAAAAAGCAGTAATTAAAATCAACAGCAGGATTGATTCCATACTGTCAACTGACCGCAGGGATGAGCCATTCGAAAAAAAGGCAGAGAACCTGAATCGCATTCTTGAGGATGATGAAATCAACAGTATTTTTTCACCCCTTGTAAGGAAAACCGGATTTTACATAGCACGTCACTCACTTGATGTTGACAGGACGGGAAGAATGTTATATGATGATCTGATTTCTGCCGCCAGCAAGCTGAAGTCTTTTTTTCAATCGACAGGCTGGGTAAGCAGGGACTCTTAATAAAGGATTTATGAATATGTTGAAGCGCATAAAGCAGATAATCCCCCTCTTGATACTGCTCCCGGTTGCGGCCATGCCCCAGGGGAAAGGCCAGATAAACTGGATCGAGGGAATAATCAGGGCAACCGGAACAGACAGTATAATCATAAACGACCAGGGCTCCCCGGTTGACGAAGAGACGGGCGATACGATATCCCTTGCTGACGCCAGGACGAGGTCATATGCCAGGGCCAAAGAGAAGGCCATGGAGAGCGCGTCACAGGTAATCACTTCGATACAGGTGAGCAGCACGGAAAGAATTATTGACATCATTGAGCGCGACCCTGTGGCGCGCGGAAGGCTCATGAGGGTTGTTCATCAATACTCGAAGTTCAGGGAAAAATCCGCGGGCAGCCTTGAGACTGCATGCGAAATGGAATTCAGTGCAGGATACCTACTTACCATGCTGAATATTGACTTTCCCTGCGATGAGTTTCCACTGAGCAGCGATACAGCCTCCCCCACCCTGTACACATCCCTTATTGTTGATGTGCGGGGCCTTGGCATTAAACCCATGCTTCTGCCATCTATTTATAACGAAACGGGACTCGAAATTTACGGCAAAAATTTTATCTCGGGCAATGACGCTGTTTACCACCTTGCCGTATCATATACCTTCAGTGAAAACGAGGCAAAAAATCACAAAAAAGCCGGGAAACACCCTTTTTTCTGCGCTGCGCTTAAAAATCTGAACGGATCGCCTGTTTTATCCGATGATGATATCAAGAGAGTTTTCAGCCATAAAAAAAACCTTGCATACCTTAAAAAATGCAGAGTAATTTTTGTCATAGACAGGTAAGTGATGAATCCCGTAATCAAGATTATTAACAATATACTCATAGCCATCAACCGGCTCATTGACTCCATGAGCCTGAAGACCATAAAAACAATTCAGCGTGGATTTTTCTTTGTTACATTCATCATGTGCATTGCAGGAATAATCATCGGCTACAACATGGGCACCAAATCCGCAAAAATTAAAAGCCCCCCGCTTGCTGAAAACGTAAACGATGTGTTTAACATTGATATCAGCAGGGAGAAGGACATGGGAAGTTTTTCCGGCATGCTCGAATCTGAAACAATAAAAGTGGATGATACGATTCATTCGGTAAAGGATGAATACCTGGTCAGGGAGAGTATAAAAACCGAAAGGGATGACAAGGTGCTTGATCCTGGTAAAACAGTTGAAGAACCAGACCTTGATGAAAAGGTATATAAATCTGATAAACCGGTTGATGCTGATAAAGACAGTACGGGCAGGGATGAGGGCAGGATCAGGTCCATTGACAGGTCATTTAATTCAGACATCAGCGATGATACGATCATACGCGACAAAACAAGGGATGATAAAACATCGCCACAGCAGAAAACAACCGACGAGAAGACCGACATCAGGCTGATTGATAAAAACAAAACTGTTTCGCCAAAAACCATCAAGAAAGACGAGGGGAAGCTGGAACAGTGAAAAAATTCCTCACATTCATCCTTATCGTTGCGGGCACTGGCATTATCTATGCAAAGGACTACCACAAAACAAGGGAGATGATAGACACCATCCTTACAGAAGAGAGCGATGCGGCAGAGGCAGAACTCAAAGAGAAAGAGAAGCAGCAGCTTCAGCAGGAAGGAGATAAGACCGGCGAAAACACTGAAAACGGCCAGGAGAAGAAGGATGACGCCGGCACCATGAACGATAAAAATAAAATGTCGGGCAAGGATGCTTCGGTGTACAAGTCGGCACTGCAGCTTTACGAAAACGGGTTTTATGACGCTGCCCTTGTGAAGTTCAACGATATAATCAAGAATTACCCTGACAGCAAGTTTATTGATTTTTCAAGGATCTGTGCAGGAAGGATTTACATCAAGCAGTACAAGTACGATGAAGCGATTAAGGAATTCGACAGCATCAAGGAGACATCGGGCGAGTATCCATCCTCCCTCTATTACAAGGCCGAAGCATTCAGGTACAAGGGGGATAAAGTAAGCTCAATAGAGTTCTATCAGAAATTCGCCTCAGAATACCCGCAGGACAAGCTTGCACCCAACTCGATCCTCAACGCTGGCAAGCTGTACATGAACAACAAACAGGGCGCACAGGCACTGGAAGCGGCAATCAAACTGATTAAGGAGTATCCTGACCGGGACACGATTGATGACGCATATTACCTCATTGCAAAGATATATGAGAAAGATCCGGCACTGAAAGATGTGGAAACAGCGAGAAAATACTACAAGCTCTTCCTCAAAAAAGCCGCCAATAATGAAAAATACTTCTTCGATTCACCGCTGCTCCCGGCAATCAAAAGAGACCTTGAACATCTTGAAAAAACTCATTTCAGGTCTGAAAGATAGAAAAAATCTATTTTTACAGTTTCAGAAAACGGCGAACTCTTTTTTTAATTGACACCCGCTCCTGAGAGGACAATTTCCTGCCCATGGCGGGCGAAAATAAATGTTCAGCATATTAAAATCAGACCTCGATAAACTCTATGGCAGTACAGACCTTTCGCACAGCATGGAGGATTATATCGAAACAATTGCCATCCTCTCTGAAACCAACCGCGTTGTACGGGTAAAGGATATCGTATCAGAATTAAACATCAATCTGCCGGCCGTGACAACAGCTCTGAACATGCTCAGGGAACAGGGATTTATCGAATATGAAAAATACGGATACATAGAACTCACATACCGCGGCAGCATGGTTGCCCGCAGGGTAATCAGCAGGCACGTCTGCCTCAAGGAATTCTTCGAAAAGATACTCAAACTCCCGGAAGAGAAAGCAGAGGAGGAGGCATGCCGGATTGAACACCACATTTCGCCGGATACCTGTAAAAGGCTGCACAAGCTTCTCGTATATTTCAAATCGGACGATGATCAGCAGACTGAATGGATAAAAAAGCTGGAGAACGTTATGCAGACATAAAAAAGCCCGTAACTTAACGGGCTTTTTTTAGATTCACGGCTTATGCTGATCAGCCTTTGTTCTTTTTGGCCTCTTCGAGTTTCTTCAGCACCTTCTCCTGTATTTCCTTTACCACAGGAACATATTTATTAAACTCCATGGAATAATTAGCCCTTCCGCTTGATATGTTGCGAAGCTGCGTTGCGTATCCGAACATCTCCATGAGAGGCACAAAACCGTTCAGCTTCTGAGCTCCTTTTCTGAACCTTCTCATGGACTCAATTTTACCACGGCGCCTGTTTATATCACCTATGACATCGCCGATGTAATCATCGGGTGTGTTAACCTCAAGTTTCATCTGTGGTTCGAGGAGTATCGGACTGGCTTTCATGAAAGCCTGCTTGAAAGCTATTGCAGCACATGTACGGAAAGCCATATCTGATGAATCCACTTCATGATAAGTTCCGTCAAGGAGTACGACTTTAACGTCAACAACCGGGAACCCTGACAGAATCCCTTCTTTAAGCGCCCCCTCTATACCTTTATTTACCGAGGGAATATATTCAGCAGGTATAGCGCCGCCTTTAATATGGTCTATGAATTCGTAACCCTTGCCGTCATTGGGCTCTATGCGCATAACAACGTGGGCATACTGACCCTTGCCTCCGGTCTGTTTGGCGTGTTTATAGTTGATCTCCTGCTCGGTAAGGATAGTCTCTCTGAAGGCAACCGACGGTTCTCCCACCTGCGCCTCAACCCCGAATTCATGCTTGAGCCTGTCTATTATGATCTCCAGGTGTAGTTCTCCCATTCCTGAGATTATTGTTTCATTGGTTTCATCATCGTACCTCACGTTGAACGAAGGGTCCTCCATTGAAAGCTTGCGGAGTGCGGCCCCCAGTTTTTCATCCTCTTTCTTTGTGGGCGGCGTAATCTTCATCTCGATGACCGTGGGCGGAATGAATATGGATTCAAGGTAGAGCGGATGTGCGGGGTCACAGAGGCTGTCTCCTGTTTTTGTGTACTTCATGCCTATGAGTGCTACAATATCTCCGGGGCCCGCTTTTTCTACTTCTTCCCTGTCATTTGCGTGTATCTTGAGTATACGGCCGATTCGTTCCTCTTTATCCTTTGTGGAGTTATAGACCTCCATACCCGTTTTAAGCTCGCCGGAATAAATTCTTATGAAAGTCTGCTGTCCGACGTAAGGATCGTGTATAAGTTTGAATGCCAGAGCGGCAAAAGGATCTTTCGGGCTGGGGTGCCTGGTGTGTGATTTTTCAGGATCATCCATGTCCATGCCCACAACTGATCCCTTGTCAACCGGTGATGGGAGATAGTCTATGATCGCGTCAAGCAGGAGCTGCACACCCTTATTCTTGTAAGAGGCGCCGCAGAAAACCGGTGTGATGAGAAGCTTGATTACCGCTTCCCTTGCTGCTTTCTTCAGTACATCCGGGGGAACATCTTCGCCGTTCAGGAATGAGTCCATTATCTGATCATTATAGTCAGCAATTTTTTCCACTACAAACTGCCTTGCTTCTTCACATTTCTCTTTATAATCACCGGGAATGGGGATTTCTTTCCTCTCCATGCCATCGAATACGTATGCCGTTCTCGATATGAGGTCAATCATCCCGCTGAAGTCCTCCTCAGAACCTATCGGTATCTGGAATGGAACAGGGTTGGCATCAAGGTACTTGTCCATCTGACCCACTGCATCAAGAAAATCAGCACCTATACGGTCCATTTTATTTACGAAAGCAATCCTCGGGACCTTGTACCTGTCAGCCTGGTTCCAGACTGTTTCACTCTGCGGTTCAACGCCTGAAACGGCGCAGAAAAGTGCCACCATTCCATCGATAACCCTCAGGGAACGTTCAACCTCAACCGTAAAGTCAACGTGACCTGGAGTGTCAATAATGTTTATCTGATGGTCCTTCCAGCTGCATGAAATCGCTGCCGAGGCGATTGTAATCCCCCTCTCCTGCTCCTGTTTCATGAAATCCATGGTTGCCTGGCCATCATGAACTTCTCCGAGTTTCCTTGTAGTACCTGTAAAATACAGCAACCTTTCGGTTGTTGTTGTTTTTCCTGCATCGATATGAGCTGCGATTCCGATATTTCTTAATTTGTTAAGCGACATTTAAACCTCACTGGGAATTATTATATCATTACGTTTTAAAAATAAACAATTTCAGAATTAATATCTTGAAAAAGCGTAAAGAGTGAAAGATTTGATGATAAAGATTAAAAGCGGTTAAATAGCATCAAGCCTCATTGAGCGTGTATAAATAATTATCAAACAGCTTGGCATTTTCAAATCAGGTTGTATTTTTGTCAATATTTTATTAAAAAATCATGCCCTTAAATTTGTGAAGCACTAAAAAAATACAGGTTTCTAAAAGGAATAGATACCTGTTTATTGCGCAATCTGTAAAAGATCAAGCTGCGTTTGTGCATTCCGCGCAGCAGTTGAATCAGGATGCTCTTCAATTATTGCCTTAAATATCGCTTCAGCTTTACTGTCAAAACCCATCTTGAGGTAACACAGGGCCATCTGATAATACCCGTCAACACCCTCATCAGTTGAGCTGAACTCCTCGTAAAGCCTGCTGTAAACCTCAACAGCCTTCTGATAATCATACTGCTTCATATGAATCTCTGCTATCTTCCTGTAAGCCTCGCAGCGATGCGCCCCGTCATAATAGATCTCCAGGTACTCAGAGAGTTCGTTCAATGCAAGGTCATATTTCTCGAGCCTGTAAAACTCGGCGCCCTTGCGGTATTTCATATCGTCTGCGACTTTTTTAAGGTTAACAGCGCCGGTTGTATCCTCCCCATAAAGAGCCATACACCGGATTGTTACCAGCAGTATTACCGTGACCAATTTTTTCATATGATGCCTCTATATTATGTCACATAAAAAGTCTGATTTTTTCAATCTTTTTTTTATTTTACTTTATTAAAATAGACGTTTGTCATAACTTACTTGACAAAGATGTTTTGTCTGAATTTCTTATATATATATTTTTTTACATCTTAACTGGTTATCAAATAATCCGGGGTTTATTCTCTATAATGAAAAAAATTGTTATTATCGAAGACGATCTCATAATAAGGGAAAGTCTTAAAGAGATTCTTGAGATGAATTCATACGAAGTTCTTGCCACTGACACCGGTATTGACCTCATGAAAAAGATAACCGGATTTAAACCTGATGTTCTTATTACTGACATCATTATGCCCGACAAGGACGGCATTGAAATCATCATAGAAGTTAAAAAAATGCTGCCCAACATTATCCTCATTGCAATTTCCGGCGGCGGCAGAATCGATTCAGAAAGTTACCTGAACACAGCAAAATATCTGGGTGCTGATGCAACCCTGAAAAAACCTTTTACTCATGATCAGCTGATCTCCCTTATTAAATCTCTTGTAAAATAATATTACACGTGTATTCTTCGCCCATCCCTGAATATGACCGTTGAAAACAGAAAACTTCGGTGCAATACCTTAATGATTATTAGAAAAGCCATGTTTACTGATATTGAAGAGATACTTGATATAGAGAATGAATCGATCGATTCATGGACCTATGACCAGTTCGTTGATGAACTGGGGAAAAACTACTCAGTAATACTTGTAGCTGATTCGGGTGACCGTATTGCAGGTTATGTTTGTGCATGGATTGTGTCAGGCGACGGAGAGATTACGAGTTTTGCCGTTAAAAAAAATTTACGGGGAAACGGAACCGGTGCAGCGCTCCTTTCACGCCTTGAGGAAATTTTTCTTGAAGAAAATACGGAATCAGTTTTTCTCGAGGTGAGAAGTAAAAATTCTGAAGCAATCAGTTTTTACACGCGGCACGGATTCGAGGTAAAAGGTGCACGTAAAAAATACTACATCGATGACGATGCCCTGCTCATGGAGAAAAAACTTAAATGAAGATAAAAAACGCATATTTCCTTAAAAGCTGCACATCGCCCTCCCAGTTCCCCTCTTATCCATTCCCTGAATTCGCTTTCCTGGGCAGATCAAATGTTGGCAAGTCTTCGCTGATGAACATGCTCCTGGGACAGAAGGGACTGGTCAGGACCGGAGCAAGGCCCGGAGTCACCCAGATGATAAATTTTTTCATTGTCAATGACAACAGCTCGTTTGTGGACCTTCCAGGTTTCGGGTATGCAAAGCTTCCTGCTGATGTAAAGAAAAAGTTCATGCCACTTATCCGGAATTACCTGGAGAACCGCGAAAACCTGAAGCTTGTATTTCTATTAATAGACATCCGCAGAACACCCGGCGATTACGAAGAGGATATACTCGAATTTCTTGAAAAGATGAAGATACCTGTAGTAATCACCCTTACCAAGTGCGACAAACTTTCCGGCAGCCAGAAAAAGAAGCGGTTAATGGAAATCGGCGAGGCAATGGGCCTGGACAGGGACTCGATCTTCCTTTCATCCTGTAAAACAGGTGAAGGGAAGAAAGAGCTGCTGGCTGTCATAAACAGCTTTATCAGGCATGAGGGGACTATATCTGGGTCATGAGGTACATGATCCTGCTGGCCTGTTCCTTGTTGGGAAAGAGCGTCAGCAGGTATGCCGTGATGCTCATTTTACCCGCGGCTTCAGAGTCCGCATCCATCTGGCGCAAAACATCAATAATAAGGGGCTCATCCCAGTTTACCATGATCTCGACAGATTTCTCCGGAGGCATGTTCGCGAGCTTGTTTGCCAGGACCATAACGTTTTTCCTGTAACCCGCATCCTTCTTCCTTTCATCCTCAATTTTTTTCTGCTCAAGCTGGAGCCCGTTCTTCACCTGTTCAAGTTTATCCTTATCGCTCTCTATTGATTTTTCCCTTTCTGCAAGGATCGCCTCTCTCTTGTCAAGATCCTCAACCCTCTCAAGAAGCTTTTCCTTCTCCTTCTCGAATTCCTCTTTCTCTATGAGCGAAGGTTCATCGTCCGATGCGTTCATGGAAAGTTCCGGTTCACCCTTTAATCCGCTGAAATACCCCGATATGTTTATAATCCCTATATAATCAAGCCAGAACGCCCCGATACCGGTCAGAAAAAATATAAGCATTATAAGAAACACGATTTTCGATCTGTCTGTAACGCCTCTCATAAAACACCCCGATCTACAAAATTATTATTTATCACCTGCATACAGGTCTATCACTTTCCTTACATAATCTTTTGTCTCTTTATACTCCGGTACACCACCTGCCCGGTCAACTGCACCCTTGCCTGCGTTATACGCGGCGAGTGCCATCTTGTAGTCACCCTTGTATGTCGTAAGGAGGTTACGCAGCAATGCCGTCCCCCCCTTTATGTTTTCTTCGGGATCAAAGGGATTCTCAACGCCCATATCCATGACAGTTGAAGGCATGAGCTGCATGAGCCCCATGGCCCCTTTATCTGACACCGCATTGGGATCAAATCCTGATTCAACATCAATCACAGACCTGACAAGCGAGGAGGGAAGATTTCTCTTGCTGGAGTAGTAATCGATGAGTCTCTCTATATCTTTGCGGGAAACATCCGCACCATTTAGAAGCCTTTCCTCTTCGCCCGGAAGAAGATTCATTGCATCATCAGTCATATTGCTGAAGGTCATGTCAGGCTGTTCAGTCTGAACCTGTTTTTTTATAGCGCTGTTAAGGCCGAACCTGTTTTTAATTTCATTGATCCGCGCCATTGCAGTATACATCTCTTCAATCATCGGTCACCTCCGGTAAGCCTTTTCTGGTAGATCTTCTGGTTCATGTCGTCATTCTCTTTGGCGATCTCCCTGTTGAATTCATAAACGAATTCTTCGTACTTCTTCTCTTTCAGTTTTTCAACAACCTTCTTTTCCCTTGACGCCTGCACCAGTTTCTCCCTGATACGACGTACCTCGGGCTCAAGCCTCTCTATACGCTTTCCGGCCTCAACTATTGCACGCCTGGACACGTCAGAAAACCTCATGAGAGCCATGGCCTCGTCGGCAGAAAAAATCCCCCGCGCCATCTTCTGCCTGTAATCACTCTCAAGAACCTGTATCTTTCCGCGCAACTCATCCTGCAGCATGCGCTCCCTGTTCTGCAGCGCAAGTACCTGCATGAGCTCGTTCTTCACCTCTTTCTCGCGCGCCTCGCGCATATCGAGCAGACGCTGAAGCCTGAAACTGAACTTTTTCATTCAACCCGACCGTTCATGTTACCTGACAACCTGCGCAAAGGATGGCGCCCTCATTGCAGGCTGCACGGCCCTTGTTTTTTTCTCTTCGGGAATCATCATTGCGACCATCCTGCTGCGCAGCGTTTCAAGGTTGTCCTTCTCGTATATCCCCTGTTTGAGGAATAAATTCATATCGTTTATCATGCTTATGGCCCTGTCAGTGACGGGGTTTGCCCCGCGCACGTAACCTCCCAGGTTAATGAGGTCTTCAGCATCGGTGTATGCGGCAAGGAGTTCCCTGAAGAGGTACGCTGCCTGCAGGTGCTTTTTTTCAACGACGTCTTTCATAACCCTGGAGATCGATGCAAGCACGTTTATGGCAGGGTAATGCCCCTTGTTGGCAAACTTGCGGTCAAGCACAATGTGGCCGTCAAGGATACCACGGGCAGCGTCAGCGATGGGTTCGTTCATGTCGTCGCCCTCGACGAGTACGCTATAGAAACCGGTTATGCTCCCTCCGGTAATTGCGCTGGTACCCGCACGTTCGAGCAGCCTGGGCATGAGCGTGAATACCGAAGGTGGATAGCCCCTGGTTGCGGAGGGTTCACCGGCAGCGAGTCCAACCTCACGCTGCGCCATGGCAAACCTTGTTACCGAGTCCATCATGAGGTTCACCGCCAGCCCCTGGTCCCTGAAGTACTCGGCAATTGAATGAGCGACAAAGGCCCCGCGTATGCGGAGCATGGGTGGCTGATCAGATGTTGCTGCAACTACAACTGAACGCTTAAGACCTTCAGGCCCAAGCTCCTTCTCTACAAAATCCTTTACCTCACGGCCGCGCTCACCGATGAGCGCTATGACGTTCACATCAGCATTCGTGTAACGTGCAATCATGCCAATGAGGGTGGACTTGCCAACACCTGAACCTGCGAATATGCCTATCCTCTGCCCGCGCCCCACGGTAATGAGGCCGTCAATTGCCCTGATGCCCACAGAGAGCGGCTCATCTATCACCTTCCTCTGGAGGGGATTTATTACGTTCCCCTCTACCGGATACTTAACCCTTGTAAAAATCTGCCCTTTGCTATCCAGCGGTTTCCCTATGCCGTCAATGACCCTGCCCAGGAGTTCAGACCCGACCGAAACCATGAGCGATGTGCCCACAGCATAAACCTCAGCACCGGGAACAACACCCCTCATGTCGCCTATTGGCATGAGTATCACTCTGTTCCGGTGGAATCCCACAACCTCAGCGTAGAGGTACTGGCTCGGCCCGGTCTTGATGCGGCAGAGATCACCGTACTTGACCGCCGGGCCAACCGACTCTATGGTGAGGCCCACAATCCTCTCTACATGGCCCGTAAACTTAATTACTTCGACCTCGTCAATGATCTCCTTGTACTTGGAGAGGATGTCCACCTTCTCATGAGGGAGAATGTTTATCAAGATTATGTCTCCTTAAAGCATTTTAAAATTCCGGGCGCAAATGCCCGGAATTTTTATTACAACGTGCTTGTGTTCCTGATCGCTTCTTCAATGGCATCGAGCTGTGTTGAAATCCTCGCATCGATCGCGCCGACGTCTGTTTCAATGATACACCCGCCGCGTTCAACCCTTGAATCTTCGTATATGTTAACCTTCTTCAGTGATTCCATCATTTTTATAAGCTCATCCTTGTGAGCAGTTGTCATATCAAGGTCAGCA
This sequence comes from uncultured Leptospirales bacterium, assembly GCA_964440335.1. Taxonomy (GTDB): domain Bacteria; phylum Spirochaetota; class UBA4802; order UBA4802; family UBA5550; genus JAAYBQ01. The sequence continues at coordinate 15,925 of CAYTSF010000001.1, read as the reverse complement.
AAGTTGACCCGGATATCTATCCTGTCCCTGTCCTTGACGCGCTTGATCGCCTCTTTGATATTGTTTATGATGATCTCGCGGCGTTCAACAATCTCGTCCTTGATTACCTTTCTTGCTATCATGAGGATCATCTCCGTCATGAGCTTCTCTGAGGATTTTATGATATCATCGCGTATATCGACCGCAGTTGATACGATTGTACCGAGCCTGTCTATGAGCCTCATTACCTCGGCCTGACCCTCTTTATAACCCTCTTCGCGCCCGGCTTCATGGCCCTTCATGTAGGCATCGTGTTCGATCTCCGACACCTTCTTTTCGGCCTCGAGTATTATCTTCTCTGCCTCGAACTTGCTGCGCTCAACCTCGCGCTCGGCCTCAGCGCTGTGTCGCTCCTTTTCAATCTTTATCTGCTCGCGGACCTTCTCGAGCTCAGTGAAAGCTGAAGACCTGCCGTCCTCCTCGATCTTGGCGGCGCGCTGCTTGGCCTGTTCGAGCATCTGGCGGACTTCCTCCTCGGTTTCACGCCTGTAACGCTCAAGCTCTGCCTCCATCTCTTCAATGGATGGGCCCTGGTATATATCTATGGGATTTCCGTCCTCGTCCATTTCAAACTCATGATACTCCTCCGCATCAATGAGGTTCTTCTGGTACTTGGCCGGAAGCTCAACCTGTTTAACAGCTGTAATGTGCTGTATCTCGCCCGGTTTAAAAACAAGTTTAGACAACGAGTTCCTCCTCTCCCGCACGCGCAACTACGATGTCGCCTGCGTCTTCAAGTTTTCTGATTATGTTAACGATCTTCTGCTGCGCTTCCTCAACGTCACGCAGCCTGATGGGCCCCATGAAATCCATGTCTTCGCGGAGCAGTGACGCTGCGCGTTTTGACATGTTCCGGAATATCTTCTCCTGCACCTCGGCATCGACACCCTTGAGGGCCTTTGCGAGCTCCTGTGTGTCTACCTCGCGCAATACCTTCTGTATTGACCTGTCGTCCAGGAGCACGATATCCTCGAAAACGAACATACGTTTTTTTATCTCTTCTGCAAGTTCCGGGTCCTCCTCTTCGAGGGCCTCTATGATTATCTTTTCAGTACCGCGGTCAACATTGTTAAGAACTTCCACGACTGTATCTATACCGCCGGCCTGTGTGAAATCCTCACTTGCCAGGGTTGACAGTTTTCGTTCAAGAACCCGTTCAACCTCACGGAGTACGTCAGGCGAGGTACGTTTCATCTCGGCAATCCTTCGCGCGACGTCAGCCTGAACGTTGTGCGGAAGCTCGGCCAGTATAAGCGCCGCCTTCTGCGAGTCAAGGTATGCAAGGATCAGCGCTATGGTCTGGGGGTGTTCACCCTGGATAAAGTTCAGCAGGTGGCTGGGGTCGGTTCTGCGTATAAAATCAAAAGGCCTTACCTGCAACGATGAGGTCAGCCTGTTCACAATGTCAATGGCCTTCTGTGTTCCAAGGGCCCTTTCGAGTACATCGCGGGCATAATCAATACCGCCCTGGGAGATGAACTCCTGGGCCATCATCATTTCCTGGAACTCCTGGAGGACACGGTCCTTTTCATCAGGCTCAATTTTATCCAGCCTGGCAATCTCGAAGGTAAGCTGCTCGATTTCATCCTCGCGCAGGTGCTTGAATATTTCTGACGAAACATCCGACCCGAGCGAAACAAGGAAAATTGCAGCCTTCTGCCTTCCAGTAAGCTGGGATTTTTTTGATTGAAGCATTTTTACCCCGCCATATCTTAAAAAAAAGCCGGCCGGTCCGATCTGTATTAAGGATCACCGGCTTTTTTAATATATCGACACAAAAGTATTTAAGTCAAACTAAAAAACTATTCCTCGGCAAGCCACGTACGCAGGAGCTGGGCCACATCGTCGGGCCTCTCCTTGGCAAGCTGCAGGGCACTCTGCTGAAGTTCAAGCCGCGCCCGTTCCTCCAGCGAGAGCTCCACGTCTATGCCCTCCTCCTCCGCAGCCTTGAGTGCCGCTTCACGCATGCGCTGCTGCTCCAGGGCAAGGGCCTCCTCCCTGGCGCGCCTTCTTCTTTCCAGCTCTTTCTGTATTGTCCTGAACAGGATGAACCCCACGAAGAGCGCAACCACACCTATGAGCGCGGCCAGGAGAAGCATTTTCATCTGCTCCCTCTTCCTGTACTCCTCCCTGATCGAGTTCCAGTACGAAGTCCTGTCGAACATTATATTCTCAACAGCTACCTGGTCGCCGCGGGCATCATCAAAGTTTATCGCTTTTTTAACAATATTTTCAGCCTTCTTGAGCTCTTCCGGTGAAAGCGAAATCTGCACTGGCTTTTTTGTAGGGTCAAGGTCATAATCTCCGTCGGGAAGACGCGGCAGATCCTGCTGGCCGTCTATGGCAATGGCGACAGTAACACGCGTAATGTCGTAGGGGTCACGGGTAATCATCCTGGTAGTTTTGTTTATTGCATGATTTTTTATATCTTCCTGTTTGTCGTAATTGGCAAACTGGTCATCGCTTGCTTTGTATCCGGGAGGTGTGTTGCTGTCTGTGCCGGCTACACCCTCGGGGTTCCAGCCATGTCCCTGGAAATGCTCCTTTGTGCTCTTTTCGGAAAGCACAAGTGAATCCTGCACAACCTCTTCTGAATAGGGTGTCCGGGGATCATCCTTTTTTTTGATGATCGGCCCGTGTTCTACCTGTTCCTCCTGTATCTTGTCCCAGTTGAACTCCATGTTGAGCCTGACTATCTGTATACGGTCAGGAGAATAAATCCTTTCAAGACCGCTTCTAATCTCTTTAAGGAGGGCAACCCTGGCCTTCTCTTCATATTTTTTCCTGTATTCGAGAATCGTATACTCCTTCTTCTCATTCTCGAAATCATCATCAAAATCAGAGATTATCTTGCCGTACTCATCTGTTACAGTTACATTCTCAGGTTTAAGCCTGTTGCCCACTGCCCGCGAAACAAGAAACATGATACCCTTGATCTCTTTGTTGCTGAGTTTTTCGTATCCGGGCGCGAGGTGGACTGTAACAGCAGCGGTGTACGGGGTCTGTTCATCGGAGTACAGGCTGTCTTCGGCCATGGCTATTTCTACCGTGGCCTTGCTTATGTTCTGAAGCGATTCTATGTGTTTCTGGACTTCTCCGGTAAGGGCCCTCATGTATTTGACATCAAGCTCCCTGTCGGTTTCAGTCCAGTTCGAGATATCAAAAAGTTTAAATCCAGGCACTCCCTTGGGCAGAAGGTTCTCCTGGGCAAGCTTGGTTATAATAACAGCTCGTTCCTCAGGTTTTACAAGGATGGTACTGGTCCCGGCTGATTCATAATAGAAACCCATCTCTTCGAGCTTTTTTGACACCTGACCGAAATCATCCGTGGCAAGATCAGAGAAAAGGACAACGTTCGGCTCGCCACTCGAAACAGAGAAGAGCAGAATAAATGAAACCACAACTACGCCCGCAACAACACCGATGATGATCTTCTTGTTGCGGTCAAGTTTCCCGTAAACCTCCTTCACCTGTTCAAAAAGCTTCTTTAAAAACTCAACCATATAACACCCTCCGGGACGCCAGAAACTGGAAAAACTAATGAGACATAATACCCCTACAATTTGTATGAAAAAATGTCAATTAATTTCCTGAAAAAACAGCATTTATTGTCTATTTTTAACCGAAATGCGGATCACAAACATGTTTTGCTGCTGAATCCGAATTGCTGATGGAGATATCAGACTTGTTTCTTTTCTTGATTTTTGCAGGATCCATGGGCGAAGCTTCTTAAAAAAAACCCGCTTCAGGCTTTCTGAAGGCATCAAACACCAGTTTGGAGAAAAGTCTCTTGTTTTCTGTCTCAGGACTGATACGGGAGATTGCCACATGCATAACATACCGGATGCGTAGTAAGATAAGATGGGCCGGTCGAAGCAGCGGATCGCACGCAGGCAGCATGCAATCCGCCCGGCTAC
>CAYTSF010000001.1:4405-11869 GCA_964440335.1 uncultured Leptospirales bacterium | reverse complement strand
ACTACATGGCCTGAAAGTGAAGTATTGCTTATCATTTTACACCTCTTTCTGTCTTTTTATCAATTTGCGTATTTCATTTCAATTTTTGAATCATGCGAATCTGAGTCAAAACGTACAATCCGTCCTGACCTTTTAAGGCTGATCCTGGCAGAAAGATCATGCGACACCTTAACTTCACTGGACCTCAAACTTTCCCTGAACATTTACCGCCTCCTTTCTACGCGCCTGTCCTGCCAAGCTCGAGCGCCTTGGCAAACATGGACTTTGCATTATTTACTATCATTACATTAGCCTCGTATGAACGCGAAGCCGAGATGAGATCAGTCATTTCGGTTACAACATTCACATTCGGCATCCTCACATAACCCTTTTCAGGCCCTGTCGCTATTGCATCGGGATGAGTCGGGTCATAAACAAGACGCAGCGGACTGCTGTCCTCCTCGATCTTGACAACCCTGACCCCCTTGCCTATCCCATGATCTATCCTGTCAGGAACCAGCGGGGATCTGTAAGCAGGCCTTACATTGACAGGTGCGAATATTGCCCTCTTGCGCACATAAGGCCCATCCCCTTCAGGAGTCCTGGTAGTGTTGGCATTGGCAATATTATCGCTTATGAGGTCCATCCTGAGCCTTTGCGCCGTAAGCCCTGTTGATGCTATATTAAAACTGTCAAACATTCCCATTATCAGCCTCGCTTTTCAACTATGCGGTCCTTGATACCATCTTGAGCATCTTGAAATTATGGCTCAAGCCGGTTACAAACGCATTATATCTCATAAGATTCTTTGATGAATCCACCATTTCCTTCTCAATATCCACGTTATTACCGTCATTACGGTAGGATGTGCTATAATCAAGGTTTATCCTGGGCTGAACGCTTTTCAGGTCACGCTCAATGTTAAAGGGTATATGCTTTTCATCAGCAGTGAGCCCCTGAAAACTATCCCTTGCATTTTTGCGCTGTTCTATGGCCCTCTGAATCTCGCTCTCAAAGTTGACTTCACTTCGCTTGAAATGAGGTACATCAACATTGGCTATGTTGTCAGATATTACCCTTCTCCTCAGGGTCTCCACATCGAGAGATTTTTCAAGGAGGTAATTTGTATTCATCATGTTGCTGTAGTCAAACATATAGATCTCCTGCCTGTTCCTCTATTATCTCTTTTCGGAAAAATTTAAAATTACATAAGGATTTTTTCATGAGACATAATTTTTTTTATCAAATCCGCAAAAAAATGCAACGGCAGCAGCGTAATATCTGTTTAATAATTATCCTGTCATAGTGAGATCATGGAGCAAAATACCGTAAAATTGGTAAAAAGTCTTGATATGCGGGTTCGATTCCTGAAAATGACAATATTTCTGAATCAGGGGAAGATATAATGAAAAAAATACTGTTTTTATCATCACTTCTTGTAATCCTCCACACCGGCGATCTGTTTTCTGCCGGAATCTATGAAAACGCAAACCAGAGTGTTGAATTTGTCAGGACACTCACAAGGTACGCCAGCACCGGAATCGATTCAGCCTTCTACAATCCGGCAGGAACTGTATTCATGGACGATGGATTATATGTATATCTGGGGAACCAGATGCTTTTCGACTACCAGGTAATTGATGACAGTTCTGACACGCTGAGCAGTTATTCATATCCTTCACATTACGAGGGAAATGCCATGACATGGTCATTTCCTGATGTCTTTACAGTTTACAAACAGGGTAACTGGTCAGCATATTTTCATGGAGGAGTAATCGGGCGGGGAGCAGCGGCATATTACGAAGAAAGCCTGCCCGAATTAAACAAGGGACTGGTCAAGTACGCTGAAATCTTTGGCGCGACCCTCCTGTCGCTTGATACTGAAGAAAGCCTGGAGGCATATGCTTTTTTTACAGGATTTACAATCGGCGGAGCATACAAGGTAAGCAATATATTCTCGGTCGCAGCAGGCGTGCGACAGATCCATGCAGAGCAGCATACTGAGCTGAAATACGACTTTAAGGAAGTTATGACAAGTTCTGGCGACATGGCCTCTGATCCTCTTTTTACCGATTTAAATATCGAAGTGGACGCCACCGGAAACTCCTGGGGCTTCATCGGCGGATGCGATATCAAACCACTTGACGAGCTTAACATCGGCCTGCGATACCAGTACTACACTGCAATGAAAGTAACAAATGACACTCCGGAAAAGTATGAAGGCCCGGCATCTGTCCTTGCAATGATGCCATTCAAAAAGGGAGACAGCACAAAAATGACTCTCCCCATGAGTGCAGCCGCAGGGGTTTCGTACAGGATCATTCCCGATCTTACTATTGAGGGGGGATTCATTTATTACTTCAACAAACTCGCAGACTGGGGCAGAGACACGGCCGGCAAGGACATTGCATCAAAATACGACAACGGTTTTGACGCGAGCATCTCCTTTGAATACATCATCACGAAGGAGATCAGGTGCAGCATGGGCACATCATACTCGCAGAGCGGTGTAAACTCAAAGACAAGGAGCAACCAGCAGATAGGACTCGACGCATATGCTATTGCCGGAGGCGCAACATATACCTTTGATAACAGCCTGGAACTAACGGCTTCAGTCCTTACGGTATTCTATAGTGATGAAACAGAGAAGAATACAACGATTAACAACATCTTCCCGGATACCGGTACTTCAAAGTACGGCGACAGAACACACGGCTTTGGAATCAGCGCATCCTATAAAATACTCTGACATTCCGGCACAGGTACTGCGCCGGATTTTGAAAGTCTTGCAACCCGGCCTTTTCAGGTTTTTATCGAATGGTGCATGCCGCAAAATATATCGACCTTCACAGTATCATCAGTTTCCCGTTTTACGGGAAACTGCCCTGCTTTTTTAACTTGACCCCGACAGGGATTATTATTCATTAATAATCAGGCGGATAGACTTAATAAACCGGATATGATATGAATAACTTCCCCCATGTAGACATGCTCATAGAAATGGCCCTGTTTGAAGACCTTGGAACTACCGGTGATATTACATCCGATGCGATCTTCACGAATGAGGTCTATTCATACAGGCTTGTTGCAAAAGATACAGGCATCTTATGCGGCATCGAGATCTTTGTAAAAGTAATGGATAAGGTTGACCCGTCAATAAACGTGACAAAAAGGTTCAATGACCGCGACTTGATAAAGACCGGCGATATTGTTGCCGACGTCTCCGGGCCCGTAAAATCGATCCTCAAGGCCGAGCGTACCGCCCTGAACTTCATATCACACCTTTCAGGCATCGCGACAAAGACCGCGAAGTTTGTTGAGGAGACCGGCGGCAGATGCACCATTCTTGACACCAGGAAGACACTGCCCGGCTACCGCGAACTCCAGAAATACGCCGTGGCTTGCGGCGGAGGCTCCAACCACAGGATGGGGCTTTACGACATGGTGATGATCAAAGACAACCATTCTGATGCAGCACGGGGAATACCTGAAGCATCAGGTAAGGTCAGGGCCGCATACGGCAGCAGATACCGTGTGGAGATTGAGGCAAGGAACATCGACGAGGTCGCCCGGGCCCTTCAGTGCGGCGCAGACAGGATTATGCTCGACAACATGAATATTGAAGATATGAAAAAATCAGTGGCCCTCGTTTCGGGCAAAGCGGAAACTGAAGCATCAGGGAATATGACGATTGAGAGGATATGCGAAGTCTCCATGACCGGCGTGAACTACATATCGGTGGGTGAACTGACACATTCGGTAAAGGCATTTGATTTCAGCCTGAAAGAGTTAAAAACAGGGGGGGGCTCATGAAATTCGACAGGTATACGGGGGCCATGCTCACAGAGTATATTACATCAGCCAGGGAGGAGCTTGGCGGGCGCCTTGTTATTCCCGCTCACCATTACATTGCCGCTGACATTGTTGATATCGCGGATTTTACCGGTGATTCCTACAAGCTCGCCGTTGATGTCAGCAGGACAGATGCCGAGTTCATCGTATTCTGCGGTGTAAAATTCATGGCAGACGGGGCAGCAATCCTGGCCCAAAAAAACCAGCATGTACTTATACCCGAACCCCTGGCAGGCTGCCCCATGGCAGACATGATTACCGCAGAGGCAGCGGCAGAAGCCCTTAAAGCGATAAAAAAAGTCTCACAGCGCGATACCGCCCCGGTCGTGTACATGAACTCTCATGCCGACGCAAAAAGTTTCTGCGGCATAAACGGCGGCTCTGTCTGCACCAGCTCCAACGCAAAAAAAATAGTAAAACACTTCCTCGATGAGGGAAAGAACATCTTTTTCTTTCCGGACTACCATCTCGGCAGCAACGTGGCAGAGACCCTGGGCATCAGCAACGAGGAAACCGCAACCGTTTACAGCGATTATTCATTTGAATCAGGCAGGGATCTGTCATCAGTAAAAATTTTCATGTGGAACGGCTTCTGCCCGGTGCATTACAACTTTGATCCCGATGACGTTACGCGCATGAAGGAACACTACCCTGACAGCAAAGTAATCGTGCACCCCGAATCCAAGAAACCGGTCGTTGAACTTGCCGACATGCAGGGATCAACTCAGTTTATCTACGATACGATCAGCAGGTCAGAACCAGGCTCGGTGTGGATTGTTGGCACCGAGCTCACTTTCGTACAGAGGATAGCAAGGGATTTCAGCGATAAAATCATTGAGCCGCTAAAGCCATCCCCCTGCCCCAACATGCGCAAAACAACGCTCAGGAATACGGCCCTTGCAGTTAACTCGGTTATGGATTATGTTAACGGCAGGGGTGAACTGCTAAACGAGGTACATGTTGAGCAGCGCCACATTGACGGTGCAAGGATAGCCCTGCAGCGCATGATTGATATTGTTGAAAAAGGATAAAAGGTTTCGCAGATGAGACATTATTATGACGCGGTAGTAATAGGAACCGGTATATCGGGCCTTACATGCGCAATCAACCTGAAAAGGGCCGGGCTTGACGTAATTGTAATGACCAAGAACAGCCGGATCAATGAATGCAACACGAACTACGCACAGGGGGGGATTGTTGCCGCGCGCGACGAAGACACCCCGATGCTGCTGCGCGACGACATCCTCAATGCGGGATGTTCATACAACAGGACGGACGCCGTAGAGTATTTTATCCAGAACGGCCCGCAGATGGTTTTTGACTTCCTGGTAGATGATGTGGGCATCCAGTTCAGCCTTGCCAGGGACGGAAGCCTGGACTACACCGAAGAGGCAGCACACAGCATCCGCCGCATCCTCCACTTCGAGGACCATACCGGAGACAAAATAGAGGATTCACTGATCGAATACGCACGAAAGACAGGAGTAAAGTTTTTCGTTGACTACACGGCGGTTGACCTTATAACAAACAACCACCACTCGCGCAACACCCAGGAGCTCTACAGGGAACGCGAGGTCATGGGGCTCTATGCCATCAACAACAAGGTCGGCGAGGTTGAGACCTTTTTCTCCATGAACGTTGTACTTGCAACCGGGGGAGTGGGGAACCTCTACTACCACACGACAAACCCGGAGTCCGCGACAGGTGACGGCATCAGCATGGCATACAGGGCCGGGGCGCATATCATCAACGCGGAGTTCGTGCAGTTTCACCCCACTGCGCTTTTTCACAGGGACATCAAGCGGTTCCTCATATCCGAATCGCTAAGGGGGGAAGGCGCAAGACTGAAGGACCATGAAGGCAACGAGTTCATGTACCATTACTCGGAGATGGGCGACCTGGCCCCCAGGGACGTTGTGGCGCGCGCAGTTTATGACAGGATGGCGAAGACCGGCAAGGAGTACATGCTCCTCGACCTGGCCAGCTACTACAAGGGGCCGGTCCCGCTGGAGAAACGCTTCTCCAGGATATACTCCACATGCATCCAGGGAGGACTGGACATCACAAAAGAGCCCATACCAATAGTGCCTGCCGCACATTTCTTCTGCGGCGGCATCAAGACCGATATACGCGGCAGAACATCCATCAAGAACCTTTACGCGGTTGGAGAGGTTGCATGCACGGGGCTCCACGGTGCGAACAGGCTCGCATCCACCTCTCTCCTCGAAGGGATGGTATGGGGAAAAGCTGCTGCCGGGGATATCCTCTCAAGGAAATATAAAATTAAATCCGGCAGGTTCAGCTCAATCCCCGACTGGGAGAAGCCCTCTTACACCGAGGAATTCGACCCGCTGCTCATAGACCAGGACATGAAGGCCATCCAGCTTACAATGTGGAACTACGCGGGGATCATTCGCACAGAAAAAGGGCTCACGCGCGCAGAGGCAGACCTGGACTACTACTCCCACAGGATAATGAAATTTTACAAAGGGTCAAAGCTGCATAAGGCGATCATCGAACTGCGCAACGCTGTTGTCAGCTCGTCGCTCATTGTAACAGCCGCGCTTCGAAACACCAGGTCAGTGGGATGCCACTATGTTGACGCGAAAGGCTATGTACACCCCGGTGACCAGACGTAAGTGATTGATAGATCATACGCCCTGATCAGGCGCTGCCTGACAAAAAGGCCAGAATTTTTTTATAAAGTTCAGGCAGGCTCACAGGCTTGCTTATATAATCGTTCATCCCCGCGTTGATGCAGTTATCCCTCTCACCGGTGAAGGCATGGGCGCTCACACCGATAATGGGCACGTCAACACCGCGACGCCGCAGTTCCCTGGATGCTTCGTAACCGTCCATTACGGGCATTTGTATGTCCATCAGTATAATATCATACTTGTTATTCTCGACAGAATCCAGGCAGATGGCGCCGTTCTCCGCAAAGGATGTTTTGATTCCTGCCTTTTCTGCCAGTGCTGAAATAACCATCTGGTTTGTACGGTTATCCTCCACGATGAGCATACTGATACCGTTTATTTTTCTCAGCTCCTCAAGGTCCCGGTTTTTGGGGCTGTCCCCCCTTGCAGGGTGTGTGTCTTCATATGTTACAGATTTTTCAAACTTGAGTATCTCGTTGAGCGAATTTCTCAGGGATGATGCAAAAACAGGCCTGTCAAGGAACATGTTGACTCCCGCATCCTCCGCACGCTTCTCAATTGAATCCCTGCCATAAGGGCTTGTCATGAGTATGCAGAGGATATCCCTGCCGCATTCACTGCGTATGTTTTCTATACATTCTATACCGTCCATTCCCGGCATCCTGAAGTCAACCATGACAACATGGTACGGCCGGCCCTCTTTTACGGCAAAAGAGATGGTTCCGGCTGCCGCTGCAGGGTCAGTTATGGTATCGCATTCAGCGTTTATCGACATCAGGGATGAGCGGATAATACGGCATGAAACCTCGCTGTCATCCACAACGAGCACCTTCACGCCTGAATAGTCGCAACTGATCCCATCCTCATCCGGGCTTATCTTATCAGCAAGCAACAGACGCGCGGTGAATGTAAAAACGCTCCCCTCTCCCGGTACGCTCTGAATTGTTATACTCCCCTTCATCAGGTCTGCTATCTG
>CAYTSF010000001.1:0-4305 GCA_964440335.1 uncultured Leptospirales bacterium | reverse complement strand
ATCAGAATCTCCATTTCATGCTCATCCGCGCTGAAAGAAAGAAGTTCAGACAGGTTCACCAGCACATCCTCAAGCCTGAACTCGATCTCTTCGAGCTCAAGTTTATTGGCCTCGATCTTGGAGTAGTCAAGCATATCGTTGATTATCTGCAGCAGGGCAAGCGCCGAGGAATTGATCTTGTCAATGTATTTTCTCTGTCCAGGCTCAAGGTTGCCGCCAAGCACAATGTTGGCAAGCCCCATTATGGCATTCATCGGAGTGCGTATCTCATGGCTCACATTGGCAAGGAACTCGCTCTTTGCCCTGTTCGCAGCAATGAGTGCTTCTTCAACCATTTTCAGTTCGCTTATATCTATTACGATCCCCCTCATGCCGGAGAAAACCCCATCCCTCGAAATAACCGATGAATATATGAGCACCGGGACAACCGTTCCGTCCCTCTGAACGAAATGATACTCATTCCTGGTCACCCCACCGGTTTCAAGAGCGAATTTCAGATTATCCAGCGCACTCCTGAGATCATCGCCCGAAAGGAACTGCCTGAAATTAACACGTCCCAGGTCATCCTCCGTGTACCCTGTGAAGCCGAACCCGAACCTGTTGGTATATGTAATGTTTCCATCCACATCGCATTCATAAATCATCTGCGGCAGAAGATCGGCAATGTCCCTGAACCTCTTCTCAGACGCGCTTCTCTCCTCCATCTCCAGCCTGATTTTTTCATTGGCCATGCGCAGTTCATCAACAAGCTTCTTCAGTTTCTCCTCGCTCCCCCTTGCTGCTGCCTCCGCGATCCTGAAATCGCTCACATCTATGTGAACGCCAACCATGCGTAAGGTCCGTCCCGAACTGTCAGTTTCAAGGGCCTTCCCGACCGAGAGTATGCTGTTATAATAGCCATGGCTGTTTTTCAGCCTGAACTCGGTTTTGTACAACCCGCTACCTCCGGAAAGAATATACTCCCTGATTTCACCCTCCAGCCTTGCGGCATCTTCAGGATGTACCATTGAACTGAAAAAATCCTTCCACTGCTCCGGAGGAAGGGGATCATAACCCAGCATCATGAACATGCGGTCAGAAAAAAAGGATTCACCCGTGTCTAAGCGGTTTTCCCACAGGCCTATGCCTGATGCATCGAGCGCCACGCTCAGCCTCTCCTCTGCTTTTTTCCTTTCACTGATTTCGCTGTTGAGCTTATTGTTGAACCTTGAAAGCTTTCTGTTCCATGTTACCGCCAGGAGAAAGAGAATAAATGCCGATACAGCAATCTCCCAGGCAAGCAGATAGTCAAAGGGTTTTTCAAGCGACACGTTTATCCATTTGGAATATATGCGTCTGTGTTCATCCTCGGTTATTGAAGATATTGCCCTGTTTATGATGGAAGCGGCAAGGGCATGTCGGGGGTCAATTCCGATGCGGTGGTGAAAGGTGAATCGCGTCATCCCTCCGATCTTCAGGTTCCTGATTCCAAGCTTCCGCATATACTCAATGCATATTGCCATGTGATCAACAAAGGCATCGACTTCGCCGTTGGAAAGAAGTATGAGGCCCTCCTCAACCGTTGCAGTCTCAACCAGCCTGATCGAGGGAAAATTCCTCTTCAGGTATTCTGCGCTCGTAAAATTTTTGCCGGCAGCGACCTTTTTACCGTTAAGCTCTGACGTGTCCCTGATAAAACTTATCCTGTCAGTAGTGACAATCACCAGTGGGAAGGTGATATATTCATCTGTGAGTAAGATATCACGTCCCGCGATGTCTTCAGGAGTAAGCGCAGGTATCAGATCAATTTCACGGTTCCGGAACAATGAAAGTACATCAGGCCAAATCTTTGCAGGAATGAATTCAAACTCCATGCCTGTTTTTTCAGAAATAAGCTGAAGGTAATCGGCAATTATCCCATCGTATTTTCCTGGAACGTCAACAATGGACATGGGCTTCCAGTCTACTTCGCTGAATGTAAAGGGATTTTGTTTTTCTATGTATATTCTCTCATCCTCTTCAAGATGGATTATGCGTGATCTGTCATGAGCCTTTACAATTATCCTGTTGCTGTTGCCAGTGAAACCGGGCACAAGCACCAGTGGAATAATCAGTATAATGCAGAACAATCCTGGTTTAAAAAACATTCATTCTTCCACTATTTTCAGTATACCGGATGCGAAACAATTCCGCTCCCGCGCAAAATAATAACTTGACCCGGCCTGGAACAGGTCACACATTTAAAATATAACAACAACCTGAACAAACCAAGAGACCACTTCTTCTTTTATCACAAAATTCACCGTTAATTCATTAACTTTTACAGAATTAAGAGCCAAAAATATTTATTGAAAATATCCACGCATAGAGTCTCCCTGACCACATGAAAAGCGGAAATATTTTAATCTGCCCGGTATGCCAGGGAACACTCTCCAATGACGACAAAAGGTTTTACTGCAGCAACAACCACAGCTTCGACATATCACGAAGCGGCTACGTAAACCTGCTGAGGGCTGACGAACGCCACAGCAGGGAGCCGGGCGACTCACCAGAGATGATCAGGGCCAGGAACAGGTTTCTCGGCCAGGGGCACTACGCCGCACTTGCGCAATATCTCGCAAAGGTTACGGGGGATATTCAGGCAAGCACAGAAGCCCCCTTCACACTACTGGACGCAGGCTGCGGAGAGGGATACTTTCTCTCCATGATATATAAAGCCCTGGGGATGGGCAGAATCCGATGCTTCGGCATAGACATCTCCCGCGACGCAATAAGCATTGCATCAAAACGCCACAGGCATGCCACCTATGCTGTTGCTGGCATCTTCAACATGCCGGTGGCATCATCATCTGTTGACTGCCTGCTGAACATCTTTGCCCCATCACCAGCAACTGAATTCCACAGGGTGCTGGCAGACAACGGAACACTGGTGCATGTATACCCCGGAGACAGGCACCTTCTGGGCCTGCGGGAAAAACTCTTCAGCACAGTAACCCCCCTGCGCAAGGATGACAGGCTCTCGGAATCATTCGACCTGCAATCCACCGGCGAACTTGAGTACAGCATAACAGTACCGGGAAACGAAAACATTGCGGACCTGGTAAACATGACTCCCTATGCATGGAAAACAGGCAGGGAAAAAATCGCGTCTTTCATTGCCGGGACCGGAACGCTTGAAACCACTGTACATTTTATCATATCCATTTACAAAAACAGAACCTGAACGAACCTGGAGCCAGGACGTGACAGGCATACCGGTTTTGCTTATAAGCCCGCGCATGTGTTATAAATTTGCCCTGTAAAAACCTATTGTATTTCACAATTTATTCCTTAACTTATTTCTGGTAAATAATGCTCTATTACCCCCGCCGCCTTGGGCGGTGGGGGTATATAATTCATAATTTTACTCTGAAAAGTATATTTAGGAATTATTACTGATTGTATTTTAAAGTACACTTTTATCTCATGGTCATATCAAACAAAGGAATAATAAATGGATTTAGAAAACTTCAAAGAACTGGGACTATCGGACTCCCTGCTCAAGGACTTACAGAAAAAGGGATTCGAAGAACCCACCGAGATACAGCGAAAAATAATACCCCTTATGCTGACAGAGGATTTTGACCTTATAGGCCAGGCACAGACAGGCACAGGGAAAACCGCGGCATTCGGTCTGCCTATCATAGAAAAACTGGAAAAGAACAGGAAAGACGTACAGGCGATAATCCTTGTACCCACACGTGAACTTGCAATCCAGGTAGCCGAGGAACTCAACTCCTTCAGGGGAAAAAAGAAAGCACAGATAATACCGGTTTACGGCGGCCAGTCAATTATGGATCAGAGACACAAGATCGAGAAAGGTGTCGAAATCATAGTGGGCACCCCCGGCAGGATACTCGACCACATGAGGCGCGGGACACTTCATCTTGATACTGTTTCTTTTGTAGTTCTCGATGAAGCTGATGAGATGCTGAACATGGGGTTCATTGACGAGGTCGATGAAATCCTTAAACAGACAAACCCGGACAGGCGCACCCTTCTCTTCTCTGCGACAATGCCCGAAAGCATAATGAAAATCGCAAAAAAACACATGAAGGAATACAAGGTCATTGCATCAAAGGGCATTACGCTCACAACCGACCTTACTGACCAGATATATTTCGAGGTGCACGAGAACGACAAGTTCGAAGCATTATGCAGAATAATTGACATGGAGCGTAACTTCTACGGCCTCATATTCTGCCGCACAAAGGTAGCAGTAGATGAACTTTCAAACAGGCTCACAGACAGGGGCTACCTGGCCGAAGGCATCCACGGTGACCTTTC